>CBJLVJ010000216.1:0-5650 GCA_966426465.1 uncultured bacterium
ACACATCCTCGAGCGCATGCTGGCATCCGACCCGTACCGCGCGGCCGTCCGCGCCCGCGGCGCCCGTCAGCAGGTCATGGTTGGCTACTCCGACAGCAACAAGGACGGCGGCTACCTCGCCGCGACCTGGGGCACGTACCGCGCCCAGCAGCAGCTGGCGCGAGCGGCCTCGGCCGCCGGCGTCGAGCTGGTGATCTTCCACGGCCGAGGCGGGGCGGTCGGCCGGGGCGGCGGCCCGATGTACCGCGCCATTCTGGCCAGGCCGGCCGTGGCCGCTTCAGCCACCTTCAAGATCACCGAGCAGGGCGAGGTCATCTTCGCTCGCTACGGTAGCCTGCCCATCGCCGAGCGACACCTCGAACAGGTGCTGCACGCGTTGCTGCTGTCGTCGGCGCGCACCAGCGGGTCCGATCCGAAGCCGGAGTGGGTCGAGGTAATGGAGCGCCTCGCCGAGACGGCGTGTCAGGCGTACGTCCGACTGGTCAAGGAAGACCCGGACTTCATGGCGTTCTTCCATGCCGCCACGCCATTTCCGGAGCTGGCCACGCTCAACCTGGCTTCACGGCCGGTCAGCCGCGCGGGCAAAGATCAGCTGCCCAACCTGGACGATCTTCGGGCGATCCCGTGGGTGTTCTCGTGGACGCAGTCGCGCATCAATCTGCCGGGCTGGTTCGGACTTGGCAGCGCGCTGGCGCTGGAGATCGAGCGCTCCGGGCTGGACTGCCTGCAAGCCATGTACGACGGCTGGCCGTTCTTCGCCAGCGCGCTGGACAACGCGCAGCTGAGTCTGGGTACAGCCGACGTACCGACGGCGCGCAGGTACGCCGAGCTGGCGGCGGACGGGTCGCGGCGGGTGTTCGATACCATCCTGCAGGAGTACGAGCGTTCGGTGTCGTGTCTGCTGGAGGTCACGCGGCAGCCGGCGCTGCTGGTGCGATCTCCGGTGCTGGCGCGGGCGATCAAATTGCGGAACCCCTACGTGGATGCGCTGCACGTCGCGCAGATCACGCTGCTGCGCCGTTTCCGGAGCCTGCCGGACGATGCACCCGATGAGGACCGCGAGGCCCTGCTCGATGCCATCCACCACAGCATCAACGGCATCGCCGCCGGCCTGCAGACGACCGGCTGAATCTCACTCCAGGTCTTCGGCGCGGTAGAGCTGGCGCGTGCTCAGCCGTCGCAGATAGGCCAGGTACTCGTCTCTGGTCATGCGTGGCTTGAACTCAGCCGTGACCCGTCGTGCCGTGCGGGCGTCGTCGGACAGCAAATCGATCACCGTCATGGCCAGCGCCCTGGCCGGATTGAGCACCGCCCGGGTGTAGTCCTCGATGCGGTAATCGGCGCCGTGGCCGGCCCCCACCGCACCGCCGGCGTAGGGATGCACAGTGGGCAGGATGTGACTGATGTCGCCCATGTCCGTCGAGCCGCCACCGTGGCCTTTGTCGCGCACGTTGTCAGCGCCGACCACCTGGATGGCATTGGCGCGGAACAGGGCGACCAGCGTCGGATCGTGAAACAGGGGCAGATACCCCGGCAAGGTCGTGATCTCGACTGAGCCGCCCAGCGCCAGCGCACCCGCCTTGAGCGCGCGATCCACCTTGCGATGCACAGCCTCGATCGCCTCCACGCTGGCGCCGCGACAGAACATCTCGATGCGCACGTCGGCCGGAATCGCGTTGACCACGTCGCCACCGCGCGTCACGATCGGGTGCACGCGAATGTGATCCTCGTCGCGGAACGTCTCACGGATCGCGTCGACGCCCGCCAGCGCCACGCGAGCCGCCGACAGCGCGTTGATGCCCTGCTCCGGCGCCCCGCCAGCATGGCTGGTGCGACCCAGGAACCGAACGAACTTGGCAACCATGCCGTTGTTGGTCCCGCCCACGGCGATGTCGCCGTCCTCCGGTCGCGAAGACGCGTGAACCATCATGGCCACGTCCACGTCGTCGAAGGCTCCCAGGCGCACCATCTCGGCCTTGCCGCCCAGGAACTCGAGCTGGCCCTGCTCACGGAATGCCAGGCGTTCTTCCAGCTCGACGTATTCCTCGGCAGGAACGGCCATCAGCGCAATCCGCCCGGCGAGATGCGGCGCTACCTCGCGCAAGGCCAGACCGGCGCCGAGCATCATCGCGATCTGGGCGTTGTGACCGCACGCGTGCACGGCGCCGGTCTGGGGGTTCCGCTCGGGGTGCTCCCAGCACAGCAGCGAGTCGAGCTCGCCCAGGATGGCGACGGTCGGACCCGGCGATCCGCACGCCAGGTCGGCCCGCGTGCCGGTCAGCGCGATGCCGTCCCGGTGCTGGAGGCCCAGGCGGTCGAACCACTCCTGGACCACGCTGGCGGTGCGGTGCTCTTTGAAGCCGAGCTCCGGCTGGGCGAAGATCTGGCGGGCGAGGGCTTCAAGCTCCGAGCCGTTGGCGTCGATCGTCTGGCCAACAGCGGCTTTCATCTCGGCGGGCGTCACGCCTCTACGTTAGCCTCGCGACGTTCAACCTCGCGAACGTCGCGGCGGGATGCGCTCGGGCCAGGGCGAGCGCTGGATGAGCCGCTCAGCAGAAAGCCGGCCAGGATGCAGCCCAGCCCGACCAGCTCACCCGCGAAGAACACCGACGTGATGCCAAATCGCGTGAGGCCACTCGCCACGCTCGGGATGAACGCGCCGAGCGCGATCAGCACATTGGACGCCACGCGCGGCGCGAGGGTGCGTGTGCGCCAGAAATGCACCGCGCTGAGCAAGGCGCCAAGGATCAGCAACAGGGAGCCGCTGATATTGAAGGGTGGCGTGAGCGCACGCGTGTCGGCGTCGAAGGCCTGGCCGCTGACGACCTGATCGGGTCCGCTGGGAAGCAAGCTCGTATCGACCGGCGCGCCCAGGACCGTGTACGTGGCGACCAGGCTGGTTGCCAGCAGCAGAACGAGCACCGCGTGGGCGAACCAGCCCGGCTTCACACTCAGGATGGCCGTGAGCACAATCGCTGAGGCCAGCCCGCTAAAGCCGACGTTGAGGTGATCGGTCGCCAGGGCTGGCACGCCCGCGCCGAGCACACACACCACCGTGAGCGACCTGAAACCCGGATCGGCGTGCAGGGAAACGGTGCCCGCGCCAAGGTACGCGGCCACGCTGATCGCGCCCGTGCTGTACCAGGTTCAATACAGGCCCGGGCTCCAGCCGAACGCGCCGCCCAGCGCCTCGGATGCGGTGGCCAGCGTGTACCACAGCAGACCGAGCGTCCAGACCAGATAGTACGGCTGACGCCGCGCGACGAACCTTGCCAGCAGGACGCCGCAAAAGGCAAAGCCGATGACGCTGGTGACCGCGGGCAGGACGACGTTGGGGTGCAAGCTGGCGTAGGATCCCGACCGTGAAGCGTACGGCGCTGGTCGGCGTGCTGTTGGCATTCCTGGCGCTGGCCATCGCGGGCGTCGAGGTCGCCGACCGCGCCGAAGCTTCGATCGAAGGAAGCGTCCGGCGCTACGCGTCGGCCATCACCAACAGCGACCTGGACGCGGCTATGGCCGAGATCGCGCCCGACCAGCGGGCACGCTGGAGCGACTGGGTGCAAACTCAGCTTGGCAACGTCTACGAGGTGCGCGGAATCGCCGTCCGATCTCCGTCAATCCTCGAGCGGCTCACCCAGCGCCTGCCCGGCGGACCACGTGAAGTGACCACCGTGCTGGATGTCGATCGCGACTACCCCGACGAGTTCTACCAGCCCACCACACGCGTTCCCGTCGAAACCTTCGACGGCCGCTGGTACCTGGCCGCGCCCCTGCTCGCTACCGAGTAGCTTCGTTGCGCCCGCGAAACTCGATGCGAATCGGCGTGCCTCCGAATCCGAAATTGGCGCGCAGCGTGTTGTCCAGGTAGCGCACGTAGCTGAAGTGGACCATGCGCGGATCGTTGCAAAACAACGTGAAGCGAGGTGGGCTGGTGCCCGTCTGGGCGCTGTAGTAAATCTTGAGCGTGCGCCCCCGCTCGCTCAGCGGATGGGCTTCGACAGCGCGGCGGATGACGTCGTTCAGCTGCGGCGTCGGGACACGTTTGGTCCGTTCAGCCTGAATCGCCAGCGCCTCAGAGACCACGCGGTCCACGCGCTGGCCGGTCTTGGCTGACAGGAAGATCACCGGCGCCCAGTCCGCGAACTTCAGGTCACGCCGCAGCGCTTCGGTGTATTCCTGCTGCGCCTTGGGATGCTTCTCGACCAGGTCCCACTTGTTGACGGCCACGATCAGCCCTTTGGCGGCCTCGTCGACGTACCCCGCCACGTGCGCGTCCTGGGCCAGCACGCCCTCGGTCGCGTCGATGAGCAGCACGGCGACGTCGGCGCGCTCGATGGCACGAACTGCACGCATGACGCTGAACTTTTCGACAACCGTCTGGATCCGTCCGCGGCGGCGTATGCCCGCCGTGTCGATCAACAGGATCGTCTGGCCGTCGCGCACGATGGGCGTGTCGATCGCGTCGCGCGTTGTGCCCGCCTCGTCACGGACGATGGTGCGGCGCGAGCCGACCAGCGCATTGACCAGGCTCGACTTGCCCACGTTGGGTCGACCAACAATGGCGATCGAGACGGCCGGCCTGGTCTCCTCCTCGGCAGGCGCCCTGGGAAACCAGTTGACGATCGCATCCAGCAGATCACCCGTGCCTTCGCCGTGCAGCGCCGAGATGACCACCGGCTCTTCGAAGCCCAGGCTCGAGAATTCGGCGACGGCGTCTTGCTGGCGCCGTATGTTTTCGGCCTTGTTCGCGACCAGGATCACCGGCTTGCGCGAGGAGCGCAGTTGATCCGCGACCTCGTAGTCGGCGGCCGTCAGACCTGTCGACGCGTCGACGACCCAGACGATGACGTCTGCCTCGCGCATCGCTTCCTCGGCTTGCAGGCGAATGTCCGCCAGCAAATCGCCCTCGCCGGTATCGAGACCGATGCCGCCCGTGTCGATGACGGTGAACTCACGGTCGCGCCACTCGGCCGTGCCGTACAGCCGATCGCGCGTGGTGCCGGGCACGTCATGCACCACCGCACGGTGTTCGCCGATCAGGCGGTTGAACAGCGTCGATTTGCCGACGTTCGGTCGACCAACCAGCGCCACAATCGGCATGTGGCTAGCCTTGCGGGGCCGCCGGCGACGGCGTCGGAGCCGGCGTGGGGCTGGCCGTGGGTGTAGGCGTGGGCGGTGCCGGCGACAGGTCGACCTGGACTCTCTTCGGCGCGAAGTCCTGGAGCGTCAGGCCTTGTGGGACCTGCTGAACGCGGACATCGACGTCATACCGGCCAGGCCCTTTGCCGCTCACATCCAGCACCACTTTGAAGTCGTTCGGGTTCAAGGACAACGATTGCAACGCAGGCGCCGGGCCAGACACGGTCACCGACACCAGGTCGAGCGGACGCGCCAGTTGGACCGACCCGGACAGGTTCACCACCGACGGCGGCACGCGAACGGTCTGATTGACGTTGAGCGTGGTAACGCGAATGGTCACCGTCACGCTCTGGCCGTCCTGGAGCAGCAGCGTGCGCGGCGGCGGCTGGAGCGCGACGCTGCGCACGATCGTGCTCGAGATGCCGGTGATGTCGATCGGGGCCGTGTCGATGAAGCTGGCCGCCTCGAGCCCCGTCGGGTCACCCACCAGCGTGGCGGCCGGCGGATTGAC
>CBJLVJ010000217.1:0-5637 GCA_966426465.1 uncultured bacterium
AAGATCGGGGCAGGCAGCGTAGCCCCAGCTGAAGCGCAGTCCCTGGTTGTCGGCCAGGCCGAGCTCGCGCCGCGCCAGGTTGTGCGCGTAGTCGGCCAGCGCTTCGGCGGTACCCGAGGCCAGGCCGTTGACGTACAGCATGCGGCTGTAGTCGCCAGACTGCTGAAGCTCCTCGACGTACTCGCCGGCGCGTCGGCCAGCGCTCACCGCCTGCAAGGCGACCACGTCGCGCTGGCCCGACTCGAGCGGCCTGAAGTAGTCGGCCAGGCACAGCCGCTCACCATCGGACTGTCGCGGGAACTGCAGCCGCGCGACTTCAACGTCCGTTTGCTCTGGATCGAACACCACCAGCTCGTCGCCGGCCGCGTTGCACGGAAAGTAGCCCGAGACGATCAGCGGCTCGATCCAGCCGTTCTGGAGCGCGTCGGCGCTGAGCGCGGCGAGCTCGGGCTCGAAGATCTCGGCCACGATGCGCTCGTACTCGGCGCCCTTCGCGCGGTGGCCGCCCCAGTGGTGGCGGAACAGCGTGTTGCGATCCAGGTAGCGCCAGACCTCGCGTAGATCGGCCGGCACCCGCCGCGCCCCCCAGAATGGTGGCCTGGGCACGCTCAGGTCGCGCCGCGGACCGGCGGCTGGCCGCGGCGTCACGCGCGGCACCGGCGCCTCTTCCTTGCGGTCGCGCTCGGCTTCGATCTCGCGCCGCACCTGCTGCACGAGCGGCTCGCGCCGGCTGGCATCGGTCAGGGCATCCATGGTGGCCAGGCCCTCGAACACGTCTTTGCAGTAGAACACGGCCGGTTCGTAGACGCGTCCGTCGGACAGCACCGCGGCACGGCGACCGAACGCGCGGTTAATGGCCGCGCCGCCGATCAGCACCGGCAGGTGGATGCCACGGCGGTCGAGCTCCTGGATGCACAGCGGCATCTGTTTCGAGGTGCTTACCAGCAGCGCCGACAGGCCAATGGCGTCCGCCTGTTTCTCCAGCGCGGCTTCGATGATGGTGTTGACCGGCACCTGCTTGCCGAGGTCGTGCACGGTGTAGCCGTTGTTGGACAGGATGGTGATCAGCAGTGACTTGCCGATGTCGTGCACGTCACCGTAGACGGTCGCCACGACGATGCTGCCCTTGCTGTAACCAGCCTGCTTTTCGAGGTACTGCTCGAGGTGGCTGACGGAGCGCTTCATCACCTCGGCGCTCTGCAGCACGAACGGCAAGATCAGCTCGCCCGCCCCGAACCGATCGCCCACGTCCTTCATCGCGGGCAGCAGCACGTCGTTGAGCACGGCCACCGCCGCTGGTGCGCGCTCGAGCGGGCTCCGCTCCGCGATGGCGGCGTCCAGGAGCGCCTCGATGCCCTCCTTCTTGCGGTGGAGGATGCGGTTGTGAATCCGCTGGTCGACGCTGAGATCCGCCTCGGCGTCGTCGGCGCCGCCGTCCTTGTGCACCTGCACGTCCACCCCTTCAAACGCGGCCAGGAAGCGCGGCAAGGCGTCTTCGCGGCGGTTGTAGATCAGATCTTCGGCCAGTGCCCGATGCTCCGGCTCGATTTCGGCGTACGGCGTCAGGTGCACCGGGTTGACAATGGCCAGGTCGAGGCCAGCCTGGACGCAGTGGTACAGGAAAGCCGAGTTGAGCACTCCGCGCGCGGCCGGTGAGATACCGAACGAGACATTCGACAGGCCCAGCAGCGTCAGCACGCCCGGCAGCTCGGCCTTGACGCGCCGAATCCCCTCGATGGTCTGTCGGGCGTCGTCACGCAGGTCCTCCTGGCCGGTGGTGACCGGAAACGTGAGCACGTCGAAGATCAGCGACTCGGGCGGCAGGCCGTGCTCGCCGCACGCCAGGGCGTGGATGCGCCGGGCGATCTCGACCTTGCGGTCGGCGGTGTGCGCCATACCCTGCTCGTCAATGGTCATGGCCACGACATGAGCCCCGTGCTGGCTGGCCAGCCCGAGCACAAAATCGGCCTTTTCTCGGCCACTCTCCAGGTTGAACGAGTTGAGGATCGGGCGGCCCGGGTAGGCCTTCAGCGCGGCGTCCAGCACGTCGCGCTCGGTGCTGTCGATGACCAGCGGCGCCTCCACCGACGACCGCAAGCGCTTGACGACTTCGACCATCTGGTGCGCTTCGTCGGCACGCTCCGTCAGCGCGACGCACACGTCGAGCAGATGTGCGCCACCCTCCATCTGGTCGCGCGCAACGCCGAGCACGTCGTCGTACTGGTCCGACAGCAGCAGGCGCTTGACCTTGCGACTGCCCTGCGTGTTGACCCGCTCGCCGACAAGCGTCGGCGGCGGATCCTGGCGCAGGTCGAAGGCTCGAATCGAGCTCGCCGCGCGTGGTCGTGGGTTAGCCACCACGCGCGGCCGCGGCGCGCGACCAGCCACCCGTTCGACGACGCGGTGGAGGTGCTCAAAGGTCGTTCCACAGCAGCCGCCCACCGCGTTTACGCCGAAGTCGACCACGAACTCGGCCAGGGCTTCGGCCAGAGCGTCCGGCTCGAGCGGGTAGCGCGCCTTGCCACCTCCCAGGTTGATCGGGATGCCGGCGTTGGGAATGACGCTGATCGGCCGCCCGGTGTTCTGCACCAGGTAGCGGATCGGTTCGCGCATCTGCTCGGGGCCCGTCGAGCAGTTCAGGCCGATGATGTCCGCGCCCAGCCCGTCCAGGATGCTCAGCGCCGCGCTGACGTCCGTGCCGAGCAGCATGCGCCCGTTGGTGTCCAGTGAGACCTGCACCTGCAAGGGCAGCGTCCGGCCGACCGAGGCAAACGCTCGGCGCGCGCCGTGGATGACCGCCTTGGTCTCCAGGATGTCCTGCTGCGTCTCGATGATCAGCAGGTCGGCGCCGCCATCGAGCAGCCCGAGCGCCTGCTCCTCGAACACCTCGACCAGCCGGTCGAAGGCGATGTTCGACAGGGTCGGATCGTCCGACGAGGGCAGAAACCCGGTTGGCCCGATCGAGCCGGCCACGAAGCGGACGCGGCCATCCTGCGCCTGGCGCGCGTCGCACTCGCGGCGGGCGATCTCGGCGCCGGCGCGATTGATGGCGTACGTTTTGTCGGCCAGGCCCCATTCTTCAAGGCGCAGCCGACTGGCCTGGAACGTGTTCGTCTCGACCACGTCACAACCAGCCTCGAGAAAGCCGCGGTGCAGCCGAGCCGGCGCGTCTGGCCGGGTGAGACAGAGCGCGTCCATGCAGCCCTCGTAGCGCGCCCCGCCGAAATCGCTCGCGCTCAGCTCCAGGCCTTGCAGGTTGGCGCCCATCGAGCCATCGAACACGAGCACGCGCTGGCGCAGCTCGTTCAGATAGTCGCGGCGCACCGTCTCACTCACCGCGTCGGACCCTAACAAGCGCACTTACCGCGCGGCAATACCCGCATGTGCCCGACGGACGATGCGAGGCTCCGTCCCCGACGATGGTCGACAGGCTCGAATCAGCCGCGCACGTGGTCGTATCGATCAATGTTGGGAAATTGCGTCACGACTGATAGAATCCGAAGGAGCGGAAAAGGGTTCTGCAGGATCTGCGAAAGGCGGCAGCACGCGCGTGGCACTTTGGGGAAGAGTTTTTCAGCGGCTGCTGTACGCACTGTACAGACAGCGTATTCCGGTCCTGCTCGTTCTGGTGATCTCGGTCAGTGCCGCCACCTATTCCCTCTGGCTGAACCAGACAAACCTTCCCAACGAAGCCGCCGCCAACGGAACCGCGCCGATCGAAGTCACAGTTACGGATCTGCAGGGCCAGGCCAACAACGCCACGCTCACGCTCAAAGAAAAGAACGGCAATCGCCGCATCTCCATGGCCGTCGGCCTGACTGAGGCCCTGGCCATCGCGCAAAAGCGCGGCAACACCCAGATTCCGCCAGACCAGCAGCCCCAGGCCTACAACCTGCTGCGCGACACCGTCCAGCAGCTTGGCGGGCGCATCGACCGCGTGCTGGTCAACGACGCCACGCAGCGCGAGTACCTGGCCGAAGTGGTGGTCTCCAACAACGGTGACGTGAAGGTGGTCAAGGCCAGGCCGGGCGATGCCGTGGCGCTGGCGTTGCAGTCGGGCGCACCGATCTTCGTCGAAAACCAGGTCCTGGACCGCTTCGGCTCGAAAGGCTAGCACCAGACAAACGTGCCGCCGACGGGCGCCGACGAACCTGCCGCGGAAGTATCGCGTCCATCGCGCTGCCCGGCCTGTTCCGCGCTGACCGAGGGCACAGCCTGGCAGCGCTACAGGGTATGCGGCACCTGCCGGTACCACTTCCAGCTTTCGGCCGCAGAGCGCATTGATTTGCTTGCCGATCCCGAGTCGTTCAAGCCCAGCAATCCCAAGCTCGTCTCGGTCGACCCGCTGCTGTTCACCGACCGCGTGTCGTACCGCGATCGCCTGGAGCGGGCACGCCGCGAAACAGGCCTGAACGAAGCCGTCGTCACCGGCACTGCCCGCATCAACGGTCGGGACTGCGTCCTGGCCGCCTTCGACTTCAACTTCCTTGGCGGCAGCATGGGCAGCGTCGTCGGCGAGAAGGTTGCGCTCGCGCTCGAGCTCGCCGCCGAACGGCGGTACCCGTTCATCAGCATCGTCTCGAGCGGCGGAGCGCGCATGCAGGAAGGCATGCTCAGCCTGGTCCAGATGGGCAAGACGGCGGCGGCGGCGATGCGGCTGCACCAGGCCGGCGTGCCTTCGGTGACGGTGCTGACCAACCCGACGACGGGCGGCGTCTATGCCAGCTTTGCCAGCCAGGGCGATTTCCTGTTCGCCGAGCCAGGCGCGCTGATCGGTTTCGCTGGACCGCGCGTGATCGAGCAGCTGACCGGCGAGGCGCCGCCCGCGGGCACGCACACCGCAGAGTTCTTGCTGCAGCACGGGCAGCTCGATGGCGTGGTCGATCGGGCGCGTCTGCGGGGCGTGCTGGCCACGCTGCTCCAGCTGTTTCACGCACATGGCGCCGTCGAGGTGCGCAATCCGACCGAGCCATACCGCCCGCCCACGGCGCCAGCGCCGTCAGCCTGGCCGGAGGTGCAGCTTGCCCGTCGCGAGGACCGACCCACCACCGCCGACTACATCCGTCGGCTCATGCCGCAGTTCGTCGAGCTCCACGGCGACCGCGTGTTTGGCGACGACCCCGCCGTCATTGCGGGAATCGGCAACCTGGCCGGCATGACCGTGTGCGCGATCGGCCACGAGCGGGGACACGGCGACCCCGCGCGCAACGGTGGGCGGCCGGGACCGGAGGGTTTCCGAAAAGCCGCGCGTATCATGCGCTTGGCCGCCGAGCTGCGTTTCCCGCTGCTCACGTTCATCGACACGCCGGGCGCGCACCTCGACTACGACTCCGAAGCGCGCGGCCTGGCAGGCGCACTATCGAGCTGCCTGGCGAATATGAGCGTGTTGCCAGTGCCCGTGGTCAGCGTGGTCATCGGCGAGGGTGGCAGCGGCCCCGCCCTGGCGCTGGGAGTGGCGGATCGCATCCTGATGCAGGAGCACGCCGTGTATTCGGTCATCGCGCCCGAGGGCGCCGCGGCGATCGTCCACCGCGACGCAGCCCGCGCCCAGGACATCGCTGACGCGCTCAAGATGACCGCGTATGACTGCCTGGTGCTGGGCGTGGTCGACGGCATCGTGCCCGAGCCCGAAAACGG
>CBJLVJ010000218.1:0-5635 GCA_966426465.1 uncultured bacterium
CGATCGGTGATGTCGCGCAGCACGGCCAGTCGAGCAGGCCGGCCTCCCCACTCGGTCTCGACCACACGCATTTCCGCCACGCCAGCGCCACCCTCGCCCTGGCCGACGATGTCGATCTCGGTCGTTTCACCGACCACCAGCGGCAGACCGAGCTCAGACCCGACAAGCTCGGAGGCCGCGCGGCGAAGCAGCCGTTCGGCGGCGGCGTTGCAGAACTGCACCAGACCACGGCCGTCGACGACGACGATGCCGTCGGCGTTTCGTTCGATCAGGTTGTGTAGCTGCTCGCGTAGCGCCCTGAGCTCACGCTCGAGATGAGCCGTGTCGCTCACGCGCGATCAGCTTTCGGCGTCGAACAACTGTGCCATTCGGTCCAACTCGCCCGGCGTGGCCTGGCGCGGGTTGCCTGAGAGGATGCCGGTGACATTACGGAATGCATTACCAATATGCATGCCAACGCTGTCGATCGAGAATTCGCGAATCTCTTTGTGATGGGGCGATCCGCGCATCTTCAGCACCGTGATGCCACGGCGCATCTCACCGTAGAGCTCGACGTAGCGGAGCAGAATGATCGAATCGGTGATGGTCGAGATGTGGCTTTCGGTGACCGACTCGCCGCCGAGCAGCGAGGGTGTGGTCGCCGTGAACAGTCCGGCGATCTCACGTTCCTTGATGAACGAGGTGAGATCGATCACGAACTCACGGAAGCTGCGCGATGTCGATACGCGCTCGAGGGCGGACAGGCTGTCGACGGCCACGCGCGCCGGCTTGAACTGCTCGATCTGTTGCTTGATCCGCAGCAGGTGGTCCTCGAGGGGCATGGCCTCGGGATAGAGACAGGTGACCTGAAGCAGGCCGTCCTGCTCCATCCGCGCAAAGTCGTATCCCCAGCCAGTCGCGTTACGAAACAGCTGCTCGCGGCTTTCCTCGTAGCCGAGCAGCATGCAGCGTTCGCCGACGGAGGCGCCGCCACCGATGAATTCGGTGCACATCAACGTCTTACCGGTGCCAGTCGCGCCCGACACCAGGATGACCGAGTCGCGGAAGAACCCGCCACCGCACAGACCGTCCAGGTCGGTATTGCCTGAGGTAATACGCACATTCGACGAGCGCTGCGTCAGCTCGATAGCGGACAGCGGAATCACAACAATGCCCGAGTCCGGCAGCACGGTGAACGGAAATTCACCCTTCTGGTGACCCGTGCCGCGGAATTTCAGGATCTCGATCGTTCGGCGGCGCTTTTCATCCTCGAGCGTGTTGCGCAGGATGATGACGTTGTCGGCGACGAACTCCTCCACCGAGAAGTCCAGGTCATTCGTGTGGCTGCTGCGCTCGGCGGTCAAAATAGCCGTCACGCCGAGCTCCTTGATACCCGACACCAGTCGCAGCATCTCGCGGCGGACGCTCGCCTGATCGTCGAAGCGGCTGAAGATGGCGTTCAGCGAGTCGAGCGACACACGCCTGGCGTTCACCCGGCGGACGGCGTACTCGATGCGCGCCATGAGCCCGCCCAGGTCGAAGGTGCCGATGACGGTCGCCTCTTCGGTCGGTTGCGGCGAAACGTCGACGAACGCCCATCGATTCTCCCGCTCCCATCGAGCGATGTCCCAGCCCATGGACGCGACGTTCTGGCAGATGTCGCGCGGTGACTCCTCGAAGGTCACGAACACCGCGCCTTCGCCGGCGACGACGCCGTTGGCCAGGAACTGCGTGGCCAGGATGGTCTTGCCCGAGCCGGCCGCTCCCGTTACCAGCGTTGCACGCGCGACGGGCAGCCCGCCGAGCGCGATCAGGTCAAAACCGGGAATGCTGGTTGGCAGCTTGCGGATGGTCTCGGCGGGCGGCGCGTCGGTCACACCACGTCCTCAGCACGCTCCGAGGCATGAGCTGACGGTAGATCGAGCCACAGGACGACCTTGTCGCGGTCGGACAGGTCACCGATGACGCGACGAGCGGGCAGCGGCCGCTGGCGGATGACCGTCGGGGTCGCCATGATCTTCTCTTGCTCGGCAAGCTGCGGCCGTTCGAGGACGTCGATGACGGTCAGCTCGCATAGGCCGCGTAGACCCTCGCACAGTTGCCGCAGGTTGGACACCGCACGCTGCGAGCGAATGCTCTGTCCCGTGACAAACAGCGTCAGCAAATACCTGCTGCCAGCGGCTGCGTCGCCGTTGTCCAAGCCGGCCGACGCGTCGCTCGCGTCGGCAGTCAAGCACGTACCCCCAAGGTGTAACTCCGATAGTACGTGACCAGGTGGCCCATCAGCTCCAGGACCAGCAGGCGGGCCTCCGCGGCGACCGCCGTCCGTTCTTCGGCGCCGCCGTGTGCCATCCGATCGCGCAGGGCGTTCACATGCAGGTCGACCACATCTCGCGGACCGGCGCTGAGCGAGCCGAGCCGGTTAGCGACTTCGTGCAGGGCATCGCCAGTTCTATGGTCGACCTTGTAGACGCGCTGCTCGAGCGCCAGCCTCAGGATCTCGCTATACGTCTCAGAGAGGCGCTGGAACTCCCTGGGCAGGCTTTCGCGCAGGGGTAAGACGCCAAAGCGCTGCGCCGTGATTGGCACGGGCGCCGAGCCCGAGAAGTCCTCGAACATGCGCAATTCACGCTCAGGTTGGTACGCGGCGCGGCTGATCTGTTTGAGCGTCTGGTGAGCTTCCAGGGCCCGTTCGAGCACCAGCAGGAGCTCGCGCTCGTCCCAGGGTTTCGTCACGAAGCCCAGGACGCGCGCCGTGTTGATGGCGCGAATGGCGGAGTCGACATCGGCATGGGCAGTCATCAACACCCCGACGGCGGTCGGCTGAATGTGGCGCGCCTCTGTCAGCAGCTCGAGGCCGCTGGTGCCCGGCATGCGTTGATCGGCCAGCACGATTGCCACCTCACGCTCGCGCACCACCTCCAACGCCTGCTGCGCGCTGGTCACAGCCTGCGTGCGGTAGGTTGGCTGAAGCGCATCCTGCAGCACGCGCCCGATGGTGGCGTCGTCGTCGACGATCAGGACGAGCGGCGGCTGGTCGCTCATCCCAGGTGGTCGGTGAACCAGCCGACCAACCGTCGGAGAAAGTCAGCCCGATGCGACGGCGGACCGACACGCAGCATGGCGTGGGCTCCGCCGGGATAGCGCGCGAACTCGACCTCGCAGCCAGCTTGCTTGAGCGCCACGAACATCTGCTCGCCCTGGCCGATCGGACAGCGCTCGTCGGCTTCGCCCTGCACGATCAGCGTCGGAGTCGTCGCGCGGTGGGCGAAGGTCGACGGCGAATGGGCCGCGAACGCTTCGCTCGCCTCGTGGGGCTTGCCACCCCACTGCAACTGGCCCCAGGCGTGCGCGATGTCGCTGGTCCCGTACATCGACTCCAGGTCGAAGCACGGTGCGCCGCACACCGCTGCCTTGAAGCGATCTGTCTGACCGATTGCCCACGCGGTCATGTAGCCGCCATAGCTGTAGCCCCAGATGCCAGCTCTGTTCGGGTCGGCGTACGGCCGCTCCAGGACGGCGTCGAGCACCGCCATCAGGTCCAGGTAGTCTTCGCCGCCCCAGTCGCACAGCACCATTCGAGCAAACTCACGCCCGTATGAGCCGGAGCCGCGGGGGTTGGCAAACACGACCAGGAAGCCGTGGCTGGCAAGCGACTGCTGCATGGGGTTGAACGCGTAGCCATGGAAGCCGTGCGGACCGCCGTGCACATCCAGCACCACCGGGTAGCGGCGACCCGCATCGAAATCGGCTGGTTTGAGGAGCCAGGCGTCGATGCTCGTGCCATCGCGTTCGACTTCGAAGCGCTCCCAGCCCGCCGGTGGAGCGTCCTGGAGCAGGCTGGCGTTGTTGCGAGTGATCAGCCGGCGCTCGCCGGTGTGGCGATCGTACAGCGTGACTTCGCCCAGACTGTCGAAGCTGGAGTGCGCCTGCGCAACGTAGCGCCGCGACTGGTCAATGCTGAAACCGATGTTGAGGGACTGCGCGGCGTGCTCCCGGCGCAAGTCGGCCGTATCGACGTTGAACACGTACAGACCGCTTTCGCCAGCCCGAATTGCGTGAAAGAGCACCGCTGAATCGTCGAGCCAGACCGGCTGCGAAGGCGGCAGCACCGTTGGAAAGCCCCCGTCCGGTGCGCACGGCAAGTCTGTCGTGAGCCGCCGGATGCTGTCGGAGCTCAGGCAGTACAGGAACAGGTCCACGCCGGCCGTGGGCTCCGTGTCGCCCGCGAACAAGATGCGCTCACCATCCGGCGACCAGGACCACACCGTCACGCTGCCGGACTCCGGGCCGACGCGGCGAGTCACGCCGGTCGCCACGTCGACGAGCGCCAGCCGCGAGTAGAGGCCGTTATCGGTGCTGACGCGCGCGGCCAACCACCGGCCATCCGGCGACCACCGCGGGTACCACAGGTCGTCCGGCTCCCGCGTCAGCATACGCCGCTCGCCGGACGCCACATCGACTGTCCATACCTGTGTGCGGGTGTCGTTGAGCCAGCCGCGATTGTCCTGCTTGTAGTCGAGGCGACGCGTCACGCGGACCTTCGGCGCCTGGCCCTCGCGTGGCGGCTGCTCGTCCGGATTGTCCGGATCGAACGCCGTGGTGTAGGCGATCGTCTTGCCGTCGGGCGCCCAGTCCAGGTGGCCGATGGCTTGTCGGTGGCGGGTTAGCTCGCGAGCCTCGCCGGGAGCTCGCATCGGCAACACACACAGTGCGCTGCAGCCCTGCACGCGATCCGACACGAAGGCGATGAAGCGGCCATCGGGTGACCAGCGCGGTTCCCGATTGCGCTGGCCGGTCCAGGTCAACTGGCGCGTCTCGCCACCGTCAAGGTCGTACAGCCACAACTGGGCTGTGCCGCGATCGGCGTCGCGGTCTGATTGACCGAGCGAATAGACGATCTGCCGGCCGTCGGGCGAGATGTGCGGGTCGCCGGCGCTGATGACCTCGTAGACGAGACGCTCCGGCGTCAGACGGCCGGTCATGCGGATGGACGCTCGCTTGGCAAGCCGGCCTGGCGCCACGCGGACGTGCCGCCCACCAGGTTGGTTACGCGGGCAAAGCCAGCCTGCTTGAGAAAACGGGCGGCCCGCAACGAGCGTGTTCCGCCTTCGCACACGATCAGCAGGTCGCGGTCGCGGGGTAGCTCGTCGATGCGCAGCGCCAGGTCCGCCTGTGGGATGGACCAGGCGCCTGGCACGTGTCCGCCGGCGTACTCGGCCGGCTCGCGTACGTCGACCACCAGGGCGTGGGTCTGCTCGAGCCAGCCTGGCGCGTCGGGAACCTCGAGATCGGGCACGCTGTGGTGGTCGTGCGGCATGGCCCAGGCGTACTCGCCTTCGCCGCGGTTGGTCGCCATGATCGCGCTCATGTTCAACGGACGGGCTGGCACCGCGCCAGTGGAGTCCAGGAAATCGTGCACCGACAACTGCAGGACAGGATTGAAGCGGCGCTCGAAGCCAATCGTCGTGCTTGGTCGGCCGCACATACCTTTCCCGCAGGAGCCCTCGAAGTGAGCCGGAAAGACCTCGACGTAGTCCTCGAGGTGCAGCAGTTTCTGGATGCTGTCGAATTGCGTTTGCGCGCCGTCGGGGCCGCCGAAGTCTGGGCGACCGACGTCGCCCACGAACAGCGTGTCGCCGCTGAGCAGGATCGA
>CBJLVJ010000219.1:0-5612 GCA_966426465.1 uncultured bacterium
CACGGGCCTGCCGCTGATCGCCACCGGCGGCATCCGCACCGGGCTGGACGCGGCCAAGGCGTTGGCGCTTGGGGCCAGCCTGGTGGGTGTGGCGCGGCCACTCCTGCAGGCGGCCCTGGCGGGCGATCAGGCGGTCGACCGGTGGATCGACCAGTTTCTCCACGAGCTGCGTACGGTGCTGTTCCTGACCGCATCGGCGAGTGCCGCCGAGCTGAGAAAGAAACCACGCGTCATCACCGGCGTGACGCGCGCCTGGATCGAGCAGCTACTTTACGTTTAGGCTACGCCGCGTCCTGCATGTCGCGGGCGGTGCCGACGGTCTGGATCAGCACCTCGCGTTTGGCGCGCGGGCCGTCGAGCTCGACCAGGAAGATTCGCTGCCACTCGCCGAGGACCAGCTCGCCGTCTTCCACCGGCACCGTTTCGCTGGTGCCCAGCAGGAACTGCAGGCAATGCGAATGGCCGTTGGGGCTCTCGTCGTCATGCATGTGGTGGGTGCGAATGCGGAAATCGTTGTGCTGGTAGTGGACGTTGGCAGGCGCCAGTCGGCGCAGGAAGCTGAGCAGGTCCTCCAGGAGCAGCGGCTCATCTTCCTGGATACGCACGGCCATGGTGGTGTGTCGGGACACGACAGTCACAATGCCGTTCTGCACTCCTGTGCTGCGCACGGCCCCAGCGACCTCGTCCGTGATATCCAGAAACTGGATCGGTTCGGTGGTCGCGAAGGCCAGCCGGCGCATATTGACGGTGGTCTCGGGTCGGTTGCGGCTGAGCAGTTGCATCTCGGACGGAGTATCGGCCGGTTGGTCGGCTTTCTTGAGCCGGCTCAGTTCAGGCGGCATGTGCGTACCTCGGGTGCCAGTTTGCGCTCGCCAGCCAATCACCGAGGGCGACCACCGGTAGCGGGCGGCTGATGAAATAGCCCTGGGCGACGTCGCAGCCCAGTCCGGCCAGGAATTCCAGGGTCTGTTGATCCTCAATGCCCTCCGCCACGACGGACAGCCCAAGGTCATGCGCCAGGCCGATCGTCGAACGCACGATCGCAGCGTCGTTGTCGTCGCGGGCGACGTGCGCCACGAACGATTTGTCGATCTTCAGCTCGTTGACGGGCAGCCGCTTGAGGTACGCCAGTGACGAGTAGCCGGTGCCGAAGTCGTCGATTGAGACGCTGACACCCATGCCGCGCAGACGCCCAAGCACATCCATCGCGCGGGCGGCATCTGCCATCAGGCTGCTTTCCGTGATCTCGATCGCCAGGCGGGCCGGCGGTATGCCCCAGCGCAGCAGCAGCTGGCGGATCGTGTCGACCACCTCCGGATCGTGCAGGTTGCGCATCGACAGGTTGACCGCGACCGACAGGTCCAGACCGTCGCGCCGCCAGCGGTTGCACTGCCGGAGCGCTGCATCGAGCACCCAGCGGGCCAGCGGCCGAATCAGGCCAGTCTGCTCGGCGATGGGCACGAACACATCTGGACTGAGCAGGCCGTGAGTGGGGTGGTCCCAGCGCACGAGGGCTTCGGCGCAGGTCACCTCGCCCGTTTCGAGGTCGAGCTTGGGCTGGAAGTACAGGGACAATTCGTCCTGGTCGATGGCGCGGCGCAGCTCGCTGACCATGGCCAGGCGCATTGGGCTGTGTTCGTCCTGGTCGGCCGTGTACAGCGCGTGACCGACGTTCTTGCGCTTGGCGACGTACATCGCGACGTCTGCGCGGCGAAGGAGCGCATCGGCATCCTGGCCATGGTCGGGTGACAGGGCGATGCCGATGCTCGCGTCGATCTCGAGCTGCAGCCCACCCAGCGTGAAAGGCTCCTCCAGGACCTGGAGCAAACGCTCAGCAATCTGGCGCGCGTCTTCAACGGTGGCGGTGGGTAACAGCACGGCGAATTCATCGCCGCCGAGACGGGCGATCGTGTCGGAGCTACGCAGCACGCTCCCCAGCCGTTCCCCGAGCTGTTCGAGGAGCAGATCGCCGGTGTGGTGTCCGAACGTGTCGTTGACTTCCTTGAAGCGGTCCAGGTCCATGACCAGCAATGCCACCGACGAGCGCGTACGCTCGGCGGCGCGAATCGCTTGCTGGAGTCGATCGTGCAGCAGAACCCGGTTTGGCAGGTCGGTCAACGAGTCGTGCAGGGCCTGGTGTTCGAGCGCTGCCTCGGCCCGTTTGCGCAAGGTGATGTCGCGGACGCTGTAGATGAGCAGGTGGCGTTCGTTCAGACGCATTTCGCCGACTGACACGTCGGCCGGGAAATCCTGGCCATTACCGCGGCGTCCGATCGTCTCGCCCGTCCGGAGGCTGTCCAGGAACCGACGCACGTCCTGTCCGATCACCTCGGCGGCGGGGTAGCCAAAGATGCGCTCCGCGGCCGGGTTGAAGGACGCGATGCAGTGCGAATCCTCCACCGTCATGATGCCTTCGGCGACGTTGTCGAGCACCGCGCGCAGGTGGGCTTCATTGGAGCGGAGCTCCTGCACCAGCTGGGCGTTGCGAATCGCGTTCGCGGCGAGCGTGCCGACCGCGTCGAGCAGCTTGCCATCCGCGGACGAAAATGGCTCGTCTTCCGGCGCGCGCGCGACGCTGATGCTGCCGACGATCTCACCCGCGCTCCGCAGGATCGTGTTGAGGCGGTGGTCCGGCCCGGCCCGCTCGACGCACGTCCGTGCCAGGCGCACCGGTTCCTTCGAGGCGGCCAGCCGAAGCTCGGCAGCGCCCGCATTGAGCGCATGCAGGATCTTCTCGATGATGAGATCCGTTACCTGCGCCACGCCCAGGTCGCTGGTAAGGACTTCGCCCAGCTCGTACAGGAGGTGCAGCTCCTCGTACGCGTGGACGATCTCGGCCGCGAGGCTATCGATCTCGCTGTGCAGCCCGTCGTCGGCCGCGATCACGCCGCCCTCGGTAAGACGCTGTCCTCGGGCGGCAAAGCGACCGTAAAGGTGCTGCCGCGACCGGGTGTAGAGTCGACCCACATGCGGCCCTGGTGGTGCTCGACGATGTCGCGACAGATGGCCAGACCCAGCCCGGTGCCGCGGGGTTTATCGGTCAGCGTGTCGCCCACCTGCTGGAACTTCTCGAAGATGCGTTGCTGGTCGGTTGGGGCAACGCCAATGCCGGTGTCGGTCACGGAGATGCGGATCTCCTCGTCGAGACGCTGGCCGCGGAGCACGATCGTGCCCCCGCCGTGGGTGAACTTCATGGCGTTGTTGAGCAGGTTGGCGATGACCTGGTGGAGGCGATCGCGATCGCCATAGACCCGCGTCACGTCCTGATCGATCTGAATGTCGAACGACAGGTCCGCCAGGGTAATCAGCGGAGCAAACGTGCGACCCAGGTCCGACAGGAGCTCGGACACATCGATGGTGTCCATCTTCCAATCCATGTGGCCAGCTTCGATACGGCTGATATCCAGCACGTCGTTCACCAGGCGTGTGAGGCGCTCGGACTCGGTGCTGATGATGCGGAGGAACTCCTTCTGGACCTCGGGGTCGTCCTCGTACGCCAGAAGCAGCTCGGAGAAGGAGCGAATCGAGGTGAGTGGCGTACGTAGCTCGTGCGACACGTTGGCCAGGAAGTTGGTCTTCATCTCGTCGACGCTGAGCAGCTCCTGGTGCGCCGTTGCCAGATCGGAGTACGCGCGCTGCAGGTCCTGGCTCCGGTCGGCCAGCGTGCGGTACAGCGACGCGTTCTCGACCGCCAGGGTGATGCGCTCCACGAAAGAATCCAGAATGTCGGAGTCCAGGCTGATCGCTCCGCCGGCGGGAACTGCCACGGCAATGGTGGCCAGCGACAGCTGCCGGGTGGGCAGGGCGAGCTCGAGCACGACTGCCTGCTGCCCGGTCGAGAGGTACTCGACGCTGATCAGCTCGTCGTCAGTGCGGGCGATCTGGGCGCGCTGCGCGAAGCGGCTGCAGAGCGATTCGAGCGCACGCTCGGTAGCGCTCTGGCCGTCGCCGGATGAGAAAATGGGCGCTGGCAGCGTCACCGCGTGGCCGTCCAGGCCACTGGAAGCCTGCAGCACTGCCGTGTCGCTGCCGAACAGCTGGGCCGTGGCGGCGACCGCGGCGCGCAGGACAGCATCGAGCTCCAGGCTGGCGCCAAGCATGCCGGTGACTTCGTTGAGCGTGTTCGACTGACGGAGCCTTTCCTGCAGGGCGGCCTCGGCCTGTTGCGCCTGCTCGCGCAGGTAGCCTGCGAGGACGGTCGTGAGTGGCAACAACAGGGAGCGAACGACAAACGGGGCGCCGACCGGCTGTTGCGCGGCCAGGTAGCCGATGCCATCGGCACTCACGTACAGCAGCGCCACGCCGAGGGATGGCCCGTAGCCGTAGCGCATGGCCGCGGCCAGGGTGACGGTGAACAGGATGAAATAGAACGGCGAATCGAAACCGCCGCCAACGATGACCATGGCGATGTCGAGCAAGGCGTCGCCAAGGGTTGAGATGTAACCGTTGGCCAACCACTGCGGGCGGCGCGGCATCAGGTGCTGAAGGCCTGCGTTGTACACGCTGGCCACGATCAACACCAGGTACGCGGCGAGGAGTCGCTCGAAGGGCAGGTGGGCCAGCGGGAGGATCGGCGCAAGAAACGCGATACCCAGCCAGCGGACGGCGACGAACCGCCATTCGAGCTTCAGGTTTCTGGGCAGGTCGTCAGGACCATTCCAGAAAAAGTGCAGTCGGTCTGCGAGCACTTGAGCGGACATGCGCATGGCGGTTCGGATCCCGGCGTCAGGCAGCGCGCGAGGCGGCGCGTTCCGCGAGGATGGTCCGCACGCGCTGGGCGACCTCACGTGGGCTGAAGGGCTTGGTCATGTATTCGTCCGCGCCGCCCAGCAGGCCGCGCTCGCGATCGATCTGCTGACCCTTGGCGCTCAGCATGATCACGTACGTTTTCTCGAGACCGGGGTCCTGCTTGACCTGCTCGCACACCTCGTAGCCGTTCATGTGCGGCATCATGATGTCCAGAAACACGAGCGGCGGACGCAGGCTGCGCACGCGCTGGAGGCCTTCCGCGCCGTTGGTGGCGATCTCGACGGTGTACCCCTCGCGCTGGAGCAAGTAGCTGAGCGAGCGCAGGATATAGGGCTCGTCGTCGATAACAAGGATTGGCCCCGACATGTCGGGGGAGGCGGACTGCTCGATCATGGCGTGGTTCAACTCCTCTTCTCGATGGATGAGCTCCACGCGGTGAGCGCCGCCTCGAGAGCGGCATTGACAACCAGCGGTGGAACGTACAGGCACTTGTCAATCCACAGTGGTGGATGACTGACGTTGTCGGCCATGGCGGCGACGATGTAGCGGGCAGCGGCTTCGCAATGGGCGACGTCGCGCAAGCCACCGGTTCTGGCCAGAGCGAGTAGCGCGTAGGCGGTCTCCTCGACGGTCGGCTGGCCGTAAAAGCCCCACGAGCCATCCTGGTTTTGCGACTGGCGCAGCCATTCCCGCGAGCGCTCGGTCAGGTGCGCGAGGCGAGCGCGCTGCTCAGGCGCGAGATCCTCGACGGCGCACAGCACGTGGGCGGTGGCGTACAGGGGCGAGACGTGCCACTTGTCGAGCCAGTACACGCCGCTGTGCTGGTCGGCGAGGTAGTCCAGAATGCGTTCGATCGCCGCATC
>CBJLVJ010000220.1:0-5606 GCA_966426465.1 uncultured bacterium
ATCACATGTAGATACCCGTTCGGTTCGCCGGCGGGTTTGATGATGCCGGGCGAGCTTGGGCCGGTGATTTGCAGCACGACCTCGGGGGTGTCGATGGCTTCCAGGGCGTCGCGCAGGTAGCGGCCGTTGAAGGCGATCTGCGTGTCGTCGCCGTCGACCACGGCGTCCAGGTTGCCTTCGTTGTCGCCCATCTCGGCGCTGGTGCTCTTGACCAGGATGGAGCCCAGCGCGAGGTCGGCGTTTTCCTTGGCTGGGCTGCACTCCAGGCGCACGATGTTCGAGTTGTCGCGGGCAAAGACGGCCGCGGCGCGGGTGGCGCGCAGAAAATCGGTGGTCGACACCTTGACCCGGGTCTTGGCCTCGGGCGGGATGATGCGCTGGTAGTCCGGGAACTGGCCCTCGATCAGACGGCTGGTGATCTCCGTTTTGCCAAACGCGAAGTACACCTGATTGCCGTTGGGCGTGGTGTTCATCGCCACCTGCTCGTCGGCTGCATCGGGCAGCAGACGCGCCACTTCCGAAAGCGTCTTGGCCGGCACGATCATCTGCAGCTCGGGGCCACCGTCGGGCAGCTCCACCGTGCGCACAGCCAGGCGGAAGCCGTCGGCGGCGGCCAGCGTGAGCGTGGTGCCGCCCATCTTCACCAGCACGCCCGCCAGCACCGGCCGCGTGTCGTCGGGGGCCGCGGCGAAGACGACCTCGTTGATCGCCTCCTTCAAGATGCTGGCCGGGATCGAGAAGCTCGGTCCGCCGCTCACCGCGGGAATCGGCGGGAAATCCTCGGCGTCGATGCCGGCGATATTGGCCTCGTAGCGGCCGCACGCCAGGTGAACCTTGTGCGTCTTGGGGTTGAGCTCGAGCTCGACCTTCTGCCCGTGATCGAGCAGCGCGACATAATCCGACAGCAGGCGGGCCGGCAGCGTGATCTCGCCCTCGCGAGCGACCGCCGCGAGCACCCGATGCGCGACCGACAGCTCCAGGTTGTTGGCCGTGAGCTGCAGCTCGCCGTTACGTGTCGAGAGCAGGACGTTGCTCAGGACCGGCAGCGTGCTCTTGGTGGGCACGACCCGGCCGACGACGGACAGGCCCTCGGCGAGGTTTTCCTGCAAGCACTCCAGCTTCATGGCTCGTTTCAGGTCCCTTCTATCTGGGGCCATGATGGTACTCAACGCTCGCGCGGCCGCGACGGACTTCCGGCGGTCTGTGACGGCCAGCGCTACACTCTGGTCCGAACACGGCCATGGCACACGACGACGACTGGCAGCGCGAAATGGAGCGCTACCTTGCTCACTTCAAGCGCGCCGGCAAGCGGCCGACCATTCTCTTTGCGCATCTCGGACAGACGTCGCCCGTCTGGGAGCCAGCCCTCGACATGTACGAAACCGACGGCGAGTTCGTGGTCCTGCTCGACATCGCGGGCGTCGACGCGGATCAGACCGAAGTCAAGGCCGAGCCCAACCTGCTGACCATCAGAGGTGTGCGACGCGAGCGACACTCGCCCATGGTCACCGACGAGCAGCGCAATTACCACGCGCTGGAGATCCCGTACGGCCACTTCGAGCGAACCGTTCAGCTGCCGCCCGGCCTCGACACGGCGGCCGCTCGCGCCAACTATCGCGACGGCCTGCTCGAAGTCACCCTGCCCAAGCGCTCGCCCCGCCAGGTGCCGATCAGCGTCGAAGGTCAGGCGCAACGTCCATGACTGACACTGACCCGCGTCCGAAAGATGCGGGCGAGGAGCAGCCCGCGCCCGCGCCCGTGTCCGTGCCCGCCTCGACGCCGGCCACCCCGGAGCCCGAGCTGCCGTCGAACCTGCCCGTCCTGCCGAGCCGCGACGCGGTGCTCTACCCGGCCATGCTGCTGCCGCTGCAGGCGACCGACCAACGCTGGGTGCGGCTGCTCAGCGAGGCAGTGTCGGCGCGGCAGCCGGTCGGCCTGGCCCTGCAACGCGATCCAGCGGCGGAGGTCATCGATCTGCCAGCCTGTATCCGGTGGGCACGGCGGCCAATGTTGTGCGCCTCGTCAAGCTGCCCGACGGCTCGCTCCAGGTGCTGCTGCAGGGCTCCGCGCGCATCCGGCTGCCAGAAGTCGCCAGCCAGGTAGAGCCATACCTGCGGGCCGACGTTGAGGTGCTGCCGTCGCACGCCCAGGAGACGACCAGCGTGCAGGTCGAAGGCCTGGTCAAGAACCTCCAGACGTTGTTCCAGCGGGTGGTCCAGTTGTCGCCGGTGTTGCCGGACGAGATGATGATCGCCGCGAACAATATCGACGACGCCGGCCGGCTGGCGGATTTCGTGGCGGCGAACATCGACATCGAGCCGCCCCAGCGGCAGGAGATTCTCCAGGAGCTGGACCCTATTGCTCGGGCGCACAAGGTTACGGAGCTGGTCACACGCGAGCTCGAAGTGCTGGAGGTCGGCTCGCGCATCCAGTCGCAGATCCGCGAGTCCATGGACAAAGGCCAGCGCGAGTTCTATCTCCGCCAGCAGCTGCAAGCGATTCGCAAAGAGCTGGGCGAGTCGGACGAGGGCGAGACGGAGATCAACAACCTGCGTGAGCGGCTCGACCACGCCCAACTGCCACCGGAAGCCAGGACCGACGCCGATCGCGAGCTGCAACGACTGGCAAGCATTCCCACCGCCAGTCCGGAGCACTCGATGGTCCGCACCTACCTCGAATGGCTGGCGGATCTGCCCTGGAGCGTAACCACCGAAGACAACCTCGACCTGCGCCACGCCAAGCGCGTGCTGGACGAGGATCACTTCGACCTGAACCGTGTCAAGGACCGCATGCTGGAGTACCTGGCGGTGATGAAGCTGCGCGCTGAACGCGAATCCGAAACGGCAGCGCGCGTGCGCGGTCCGATCCTGTGCCTGGTCGGTCCGCCCGGCGTGGGCAAGACCAGCCTGGGCCAGTCGATCGCGCGGGCGCTGGGCCGCAACTTCGTCCACATGAGCCTGGGCGGCGTGCGCGACGAAGCCGAAATTCGCGGCCACCGGCGCACGTATATCGGAGCGCTACCGGGTCGCATCATCCAGAGCCTGCGGCGGGCTGGCTCGCGCAATCCCGTGTTCATCCTCGACGAGCTCGACAAGCTGGGCAACGATTGGCGCGGCGATCCGTCCTCTGCGTTGCTCGAGGTGCTGGACCCGGCCCAGAACGCTGATTTCCGCGATCACTACCTGGATGTTCCGTTCGATCTGTCGAGCGTGCTGTTCATCGCCACGGCCAACGTGCTCGACACGATTCCACCCGCGCTGCGCGACCGTCTCGAGGTCATGGATCTGCCCGGCTACGCGGAAGAGGACAAGCTCCAGATTGCGCGCCGCTACCTGGTGCCGCGGCAGCTCAACGAAAACGGACTGGATGCGAATCGGGTGAGCTTCTCCGAAGCCGCGCTGCGGCGGATTATCCACGAATACACGCGCGAGGCGGGCGTGCGCAACCTGGAGCGCGAGATCGCCAACGTGGCGCGCAAGTCGGCGCGGGCGATTGTCATGGGTGAGGTCTCCACGGTCAGCGTGAGCGCGCGCAGGGTGGCCGAGCTGCTGGGCCCGCCGCGCTTCCAGCAGGAGGTCGTGGCTCGCGAGGACGAAGTCGGCGTGGCGACAGGTCTGGCCTATACGCCAACGGGTGGTGAAGTGCTGTTCGTCGAGGCGCGCGTCGTGCCCGGCAAGGGCAACCTGGTGCTGACCGGCCAGCTTGGCGACGTGATGAAGGAGTCGGCACAGGCGGCGTTGACCTACGCCCGCGCTCGGGGACGGGCGCTCGGGCTGGGCGCGGACGATCCGATGGCGGACAAGGACGTGCACGTTCACGTGCCGGCGGGAGCGGTCCCGAAGGACGGTCCGTCAGCCGGTATTACCATGGCCACGGCGATCATCTCGGCGCTGACGCGCCGTCCGGTGGACCATTGTCTGGGGATGACCGGCGAGATCACCTTGCGCGGGCGCGTGCTTCCAATCGGCGGTCTGAAAGAGAAAGTGCTTGCCGCGCATCGGGCTGGGCTCACGCGCATCATTGCGCCGCGCGACAATCGCCGCGACCTGGAGGAGATTCCGGCGCGCGTACGCAAGGACATCGGCTTCACGTTCGTGGACCACATGGACCAGGTGCTCAACGCGGCGCTGAAGCGCGAGATTCAACCTGAAAGGGCCGAGGTCAAACCCCTCCGCCGCGCGCGGGCGCGTGACGGCGTGGCCGCCGCGAGTCACTAGCCTGACGCACGGTTTGCCAAATTGTGACGCGCGTGACGCCCACGTGACGCTCCACGTGACGCCCTGTGTGACGCTCCGTCGTTAGGCTCAGCTGTATGAAACGGCGGGCGGGCGGCGGGGGCGACCAGAAGCGGATAGCAGCGCAAGCGGCCAGTGGGCGTGGCGACCAGAGCGCGGTCAGGAGGGCAGGGGCGAGCGGGCGTGGGCGTGTTTGGCGACCAGGCGGTTCAGCTCGCGGCGGGTGGTCGCCAGCAGGGCTTCCTCCATCAGGTCCCAGCGGGTGCCACCACCGTAGTCGAGGTGATAGCTGACCGTCTCGTGCTGCACCTCGGTCACGCGACCGAGCGCGGGGAAGAGCTCGGTCAGAAACTCGAGCTCCCAGACCCGCTCGCGTGGTCCCCGCGCGTCGAGGACGTCGGTGTTGTTGTTGTAGTACTCGAGCAGGATGCCTCTGACGATTTCGTCCTGGGCGAAGATGCCGCCGGGCGAGTAGTGCGGGCGGTCTTTCAGGAAGCCGCGCGCCGTGCCCGCGTTGACGCAGTACGGCGCTACCCAGCCAAGCTGTGGCCCGAGCTCCTCGGCGCGGCGCGCCAGCGCGGCCATCGACGTAGTACCAGCGAGCACGATGTCGTCGTCCATGAACGCGATCAGTGGCCCGGTCAGGTCCTCGAGCAGCTTCAGGCGTCCGCCCGAGAATGCCCGCTGCCGATCGCGATGCAGCTCGTACTCACAGCGGATGCCACGGTCCTGAGCCAGCCGCAGCACGGCCTGAACGTCGACGCGCTTGATCGACGGCTGGTCGCCCGTATCGACGATGAAGATCTCGATCGGGTGCTCCTCCTGGAGCACGAGATTCGCGATGACAGTGGCCAGCATGGGCCGGCCCTTGGTGAGGATGCCAACCTGGACAGTTGTTGAGGGGTGAGGCGAAAGCATGCGCGGGCGGTATCAGCTTACTGGGGAATCGGCTGAGTGCACCGCCCACGCATGCTTTGTGACTGACTCAGGATGTCACAAGAAAGCTTCATCCAGGCCGACCGCGGCTTGTGCCAGGCGCCGCCTGTCGGTCGCGCTCTTAGGGAAAGATTTCGTCGCCGAGGTCGAGGGCTGCTTCCTCGGCAATGGGCGGCACGTCGTCGAGGATGGGCTGGCTCTGGTCGGCGTCGGGCGCTTCCGCCGCTGGCGTGCTGGTCGGCGCTGGCGCTGGCGTGCCCAGCCGAGCCAGGCTGGCCGTGATCGTCCCGTCCGCGTTGACGCTCGAGGCCACGACCTGGAAGCTGCCGCTGTCCGGATCGAGCGCCATCATCGCCAGGCCGCTCAGGTCGCCATTCGCGGAGGCCACAGCGTCTGACGACGGCCGGATCGTGACCACCAGTGGCGGATCGAAGG
>CBJLVJ010000221.1:0-5603 GCA_966426465.1 uncultured bacterium
GGGCCGTTGACCTATATATCACGCCCACGGAGTTTGCTCGACAAACACTGATCCGTGGAGGATTGCCACCTGCCAAACTCGCGGTGCGGCCCCACTTTGTGCACCCAGACCCCGGGCCCGGTGCGCATCGGGGCGGTTACGCACTGTTCGTGGGCCGTCTCGCGCCAGCGCAGGGAGTGGCCAGTCTGCTTGCCGCCTGGCAGCAACCCGGCGTGAACGTCCCGTTGAAGCTCGTGGGCGACGGTGCTCTGGCCGCGAGCGTAGCCGCCGCGGCGGCACGAGTTCCTGGGATCGAGTGGCTTGGTGCCAGGCGGCGAGCGGAAGTGGACGAATTGATGGGCGAGGCGAGCTTTCTGGTCTTGCCCTCCGAGTGGTACGAGACCTTTGGACTGGTCGCGATCGAGGCCTACGCGAAGGGAACCCCGGTCCTTGCGGCGCGGATCGGCGCAGTTGCCGAGGTGGTGCAGCATGGCTCAACTGGGCTGCTCTTTGAGCCGGGCAACCCAGCGGAGCTTGCGGCCGCGGTTGCGTGGGCCAGCTCACATCCGCGCGAGCTTGTGGCGATGGGTGATCGGGCGCGGGACGTCTACGCAACGAAGTTCACGGCGGAACGCAACTACGCACGGACGCTCGAGCTGTACGAACGCGTGATCGCTGAGTCGAGTCGCAACTAGCGTCGGGAAACGGACGACAGGCCACCGACTGTGAGCCAGCGGTGCTGGGGCCAGCGCTGGCGGAGGCGGCGGGCGGCCACGGCGAGCTGCCAGGCGGCATCGCTCAGGAGCTCGCCACTCGGCGTGGGTGCCGCGAAGTGGAGCTGCTCAAAGCGTTGGAGCTCGGGGCTCCAGCGGACTTTGGACGGCTCGGTGCCGGTACCAAAATGAACGAACGTGCCGCCCGCACGGATCGCCATCTGGATGCACTCGGCTGTGAGCACGGTGCCCACGCGGTAGCGGTCAAAGGCGGGATCGTGACCGGCGTGATAGAGATAGAACCCCGGCCCGGCGGACAGTACGACTCGGCTGGCGACGATGCTGTCGTCCACGCGCAGGCGACAAACCCGCACGAGCCCCTCCGCCGCCAGGTCCGCCGAGACGTCGCGCAGGAATGCCCGGTCGTAGGCCGAGGCGTAGTAGTCGTGATGCCGCGGGCCCTCGGTAAATGCCGCGCGCGCGGCGTGCAAGGCGAACAGCTCGTCAAGTGCGCCCGGCAAGTCGGCCGGCTGCACGATGACTTCGAAGGCGTAGCGCCGCCGATCGCGCTCCAGCGCGTTGTAACCCTGCTGGATGCTGCCGCGGTTGTTGCGCGTCAGTCGCGAGCGCAGCTCCGCCCACGAGCCGGGCAGCGGCAAGCGATACGCCAGCAGCTCCGGTCCGCGGTGCGCGCGCGCGGCCAGACTGGCGGACACGGTCGCGGTGAACGGGCTCGCTGGATCGAGGCCATCGAGGATACAGACGTGGTACGCGCGGCGGTGCTCGGCGAGCGCGTCGAGCAGGCTGCTAGCGGCGGCGGCCTCGCTGCCGGGCTCGACCAGAACGGTGCGAATATCGGTCAGCGTGGTGTGGAAGCCGTACAGACGAATGGCTCGAAAGCCGAGTCGACCAAGCTGCCAGGCGCCCAGAAAGAACGGTACGAGGGCCTGCAGGCGCCCGTCAGTGTTGCGCATGGCCAGGACGTGCAGCTCAGTGCGCGGGAGCCCTGGACGTTGGCTGACGTTTCGCCACCAGTGGCGGACCCACGTCCAGCGCAAGAACGGATTGGCGCCGCCCGAGGCTCGCGCATACAACCCATCCCACTCGGACTGGATGGCATCCAGGGCCTCTGTACTATCGAGAAGCTCGACGCGCAAGGTCCGGCTCATGTGGCTCGGCGCGGCGTGCCAGGGAGGTCGCGATACACATGGCGCCAGCCGTCCGTGAAGCGGGCCGGGCCAAAGGCCTGGACCTCGGTCTGCGCGGTCGAAACCATTCGCTGCCGGTCGGCCGCAGCCAGGCGCAGAAAGCGGGTGATGCCATTGGTCACGCCGGCCGCGCTGCGCTCGACCTGGATGCCATTTTCGCAATCGCGCAGGAACTCCCCAACTCCGTTGACGGGTGTCGCGATCAGCAATAGACCAGCCGCCGCCGCCTCGAACGCCACCAGCGAGAATGCTTCATACGCCGAGGGAAAGATGAAAGCATCAGCCGACCAGAGATACGGCTTCACGTCCCGCTGGTAACCCACGAACGTGACCTGCTGCCCGAGACCGGCACGTCGGGCGCGATCGCGATACCCCGCGACCAGGTCCGATTCCCCGCCGACGACCACCAGCTTCAGCGCCGGGTCGCCCAGCTGGCGAAGGGCATCCAGCACCAGCGGCAAGCCCTTGCGCTCGAACTGCCCAAGGGCGGAGAACAGGAGCAGCGTTTCGCCAGCCGCGATGCCCATGGCGCGTCGCAGGGGCTCGGGATCGAAGTCCGGCGGCCTGCGCAACACGTCTACGTCAATCGGGTTCGGGATCACGTCGGTCTTCGTGCCCGTCGGAGGGTAGAACGCCGCGAGCTCGTGGGCCAGTCCAGGCGATGGCACGACGATGCGGCGGACGCGACGATAGGTGAGCGGCTCCACCAGCATGTGCAACCAGTGATCGAGCCAGCGCAGAAAGCGGCGCACACCGGCTGGTCGGGAGGTGCGCCAGGAGCGACGCAGATAGGCACGATGGCAGAAATGGACATACGCAATGTCGCCAAAGCTCAGGTTGCTCTCCACCACCTGAATGGCGTCGAAGCGCTGGCCGCCTCGAAGCCGATACCACGCGAGCAAGAGCGGCGCAGCCAGGTGATAGGTGGCGAACAGCAGCGCGAGTGGGCGTAACGGAACCGGCACGCGCACCCAGCGGATGCGGTCAGGGCAAGGATTATCGAATTCGACCGCGAACACCGTGAACTGATGCTCCCGGCACAGCGCGCGCAGCAGCTTCAGGTGACAGCTCCCGATGGGATTGCTGCCGGTAACACGGTAATCGAAAATCGCGATGCGACTCACAGCGTACGACGGAGGAGGACGGCCGTGGCGGCCACTTCGCTACCGGCGGAGATCGCCACGCCGCCCACCGCGGCAAACGCATTCCACGCCGCGAGCGGCAACCCCAGCAGCAGCGCCGCCGCGGCGCCCACCAGCTGGCCGAGGAACACCGAGCGACCCGCTTCCAGGCCGCGAAGGACTCCTCCAACCAGAAAGGAGGCATATCTGAAGCAGTACACCAGAACGAACAGGCGCAGCATCCCGTCGAGAACGACATATGGCGAATCCGGTCCGTAGAAGACCTCCAGCACCAGCGCGGGCCACGCCAGCAGCACCACCAAGAAGGGCACCAGCAAAAGCGCGGCCTGAGCACCGTAGCTCGAGCCGGCACGCCAGGCCGCGCGGGTGCCCTTCGTCGCCCGTGCGCGCGCGGCGGCAGGCACGACCAGGTTCGACATGCTGAACAGCACCGGATGGGTGATGCCGAGAATGTTGGCGGCGGCCTGGAACTGGGCCGTGGCTTCGAGGCCGTGAAAATAGGCCAGCGTCCAGGGAAAAGCCTGGATGGTCAGAATGTTGGTGAAGTTGGTCAGCGTCAACCAGCGGCCCAGACGCCAGAACTCCAGGCCAACCTTGCGGAGCGAAGCCGATGTCGGGACGCGCAGGCCCACCTGAGCCGACTGCAGCCATGCGCTCAGCCCGGACGTGATCGCCACCACGACAAAGGCCAGATCGGACGTGAGCGCTGCGCCGCGTGAGAGCAGCCACAAGATTGCGGCCTGGCCCAGGAAGCTCAGCGCGTCGCCCCAGATCGCGTCTCGGTGGCGCACGTGGGACATCAGCGCTCTGCGCAAGCAGTCCTGCCATTGCCACGCAAGCATCGCCAGCAGTGCCCATGGCGCTACCTCGAGTCGTCGAACCGCAACGGTCGCCGCAACCACGACCACGCCCAGCACCACCGCCGCCCCGGCGGTGAGCGCCAGCGCCGCGGCGGTCAACTCCTCCAGGCCGTCCTGATCGGCCGCGGCCGCCTTGATCGAGAGGGGAAACCCGATGAGCGAACCCTGTACGCCGTTGAGAAAAACGACTGTCCCGAACATCAAGATGAAGGCGCCGTACTCGGCCGGCGACAGGTTCCTGGCCAGCACGACGCTCGTGAGAAAGGTGCCCAGACTGACCACGCCCTGGTCGATGAGCGCCCACAGGCTGGCGCGGGGCAGCGCGCGCTGCAGGCGGACATCGGGCCAGCGCGTGCCTGTTCGCATCGGGTCGGACTCTTAGTACCCTATGCTATTCGGGATTACGGCGAGCCAGACCGGCCACTTCGAATTGCAACGCTGCTTGCGTTCCCGCTTGCTCGCAAGGGTGGCATCAGCACGTTTGTAGGCGGACTGGTGCCGGCGCTCGAGCGCACTTTCGCGGTCGAGGTACGACTGGTGACGCCGCCGCGCACTGAGGCCCGCGCAGGAGACCGCCGCTCGCAAGCAGCGCTCGTCCTGAAGCAATGTGCGCAGCTGCTGGCGTATCGACCGGACATCGTCCACACCCACGAGCATCCCGCCAATCTGGCGGCAGCGGTCATGTACCGGTTGATCAGGGGTCGCCGCGTACGCGTGGTGCACACCGTCCACGTCGAGCCGGCTGAGCGCCGAAGCTGGTGGAAGCGCGTGCTGCTCGGCTGGCTGTTCGCCCGCTGTTGGGCAATTACCGCGGTGTCGGCACACACGGCCGCACACCTGGAGCAGGTCGCGCTGCCAGCTCCGAGCGGTGTGCGGGTCATTCAAGGCGCGGCCGAGCTGCCAGTCCGAGCAGCGGACGACGCGGCGGTGCTCGCCTTCCAACAGGAGTACGGACTCGGCGCGGGGCCGATTCTGTGCCAGGTTGGTTTGAATTTCAGGTTGAAGGTGGCTGGTGCGATCCAGCTCATCCGTGCCCTGCCACACGTGCGCGCCGAATTTCCAGAGGCGCGGCTGGTGCTTGTCGGCGGCGGGCGGTTTCGGGCCCAGGTGGAAGCCGCGGCTCGCGACACGGGAGTGGCCGACGCGGTGATCCTGACCGGGTTCCTCGACGACATTTCTGTGCCGCTCGGGGCCGCTGACGTGTACTGCCACATCACCTACCAGGACGCGTGCCCGCTCAGCCTGCTGGAGGCCATGCGCTGCGGCAAACCAATCGTGGCTGCGCGCCGCGGGGGTATTCCGGAAATCCTGGCGAGCGGTGTCGAGGGCATCCTCGTTGAGCCCGAGCCCGCCGAGGTCGCCCGGACACTTGTGTACATGCTGGCTCGCCCGGAGGAAGCCACGCGGCTCGGGGCGGCCGCGCTGGCCAGAGCCGCCGCGCACTTCACCTGGCAACGCGTTGCCGATGAGTTCGGCAGCCTCTTCGGACTTCGCCGCCGGGCCAGGGTTTGAGGCGCGCGGGCCATACCATGCAATCACGTGCGGGTCGTCTTCTACACGCATACGGCATATTTCGAGCCGGCGCTGAGTCTGATCCGCTGCCTGAGCCGACACGTCGAGCTGCACGTCTTGTTAGAGTTCTCTCCCCGCGCGTGGCGAGTGGCCGCGTTCGACATGCAGCGGCCAGTCCTGCGTGCTGGA
>CBJLVJ010000222.1:0-5600 GCA_966426465.1 uncultured bacterium
GCCGGCGCTGCTCCGTGCGTGTATCCGGTGCAAGGAGTTTCGGCCCAATCAGGCCGTCGAGTCGTACGCTTGGCAGGCTTCCGGGGGTATTCCTCCAGAGCAGGGTCAGAGCGCTGTCGGGCTGCGCGCGCCTGACGTGGAGCTAGCGGCGGGATTGGGCGATGAGCGCGTCGAAGTCGTCGCCGAGGCCGACGATGATGCTGCTGAAGGCGGCGGGCGTAGCCCGCGTGTAGATCACCGAGAAGTCGCCTGAGTCGACGCCCAGCGCCTCGGCCAGGCTCGCGCTGGAGAAGCGCTCGACGACGAACTGGCTGTTGCCCTCGGGTGCGGCGGCGCGCGGACGCGTGTCGCTGGGCAAGAGCTTGCGCGACTCGCCTACGGCCGCATCGAAGCTCAGCGGCGGAGCCAGCACCTCGGTCACCAGGGCGGCGCGCGGCGGGTCGGGTGTGAACTGGACGTGGTAGTCGCGTCCGGGCTGGCGGAAGACGACCAGCTTACCCGAGGTCTCGCCGGTGGGTGCGCCAAACGCCTTCTCCAGGTCCGCGCGGGTGTTGCCGAGGCCGCCAGAGGGCGCCGGCTCGCCGGCGAATGGTGTAGGGGTGGGTGGTAGCGCGGCAACGGCGGTCGCTGTCGTCTGCGCGGCTTCGGTGGCCTGCGCCGACGCCGTGGCTGCCGCCTCGATTGCCCGGACCGTCGCGGTGGCCGCGGACGCCGTCGCCTGCGCGGTGGCCGTGGCCGCGGCATTGGCGATGGTGACGGCCGCCTGTTCGGGTGGCTCGGCGATGACCCACAGCCGCTCGGAATAGTCGTGCGTGAGTGGGTTCCACACGCCGGCGCAGGTCATGAGCGTGAGACGCGCGTCGTCACTGGCCTCGATCGGCGCCAGGTCGGTATTGCGCGCCGTGAAGCTCTGGCTGACAACGAACTTGTAGGGCAGCCCGCGCGACACAGCGGTCACCTCGTCGCCCGGCTTGAGCTGGTCGAGGTGACCGAAGATATTGCCGGCGGCGCCGGTCAGATGGCCGACCAGCACGGTGTTGCCCTGGGTGATGTTGGCGGTCGACTTGATCTGGCCGACGGTGAAGGGCGCCGGCTCCCAGGTCACCGGCACGACGCCGCTGTGCACCTTCAAGCGCGGAATGTCGATGGACATGACCGGCCCGGGCCGCGGCGTTGGCGCGAACGTTGACGGCGTCGTCGTCTCACCGATGGCGTCCCCGCCGTCCAGCATCACACTGACGCTGGGCGCCTGCGTGCCCTCGCCGATCGCGGTTACGTGCAGCTCGAAGGTCGCCGTCGCCCCGGGTGCGAGCGGAGGAAAGCTGAAGGTCCGCACACCGTCGTCGTCGGTTCGATCGGCCGATACCGCGGGCGCCGTGCCGATGATGCTGTAGGCCTCGAACCAGCTCGCCGGGATGCCGAGCAGCACTCGACCGCTGGGCGCGTCGGCGTGGTTGGCCACGGTGATCGCCACACGGGCGTGCGCGCCGGGTTCGGGTGGATCCAGGAAGCGGAAGTCGGCGTCGTCCAGCGACAGCTCATCCGCTGTAACGGTGACGGTCGGGGTCGGCACGACCACGACGGGCAACAGCAGCGGCTCGGCGGCGGGCGCCGGGGTGGGCAGCGGCTCGATGCGCGCGGTGACTGGCTCTGGCGTGGCCGGCAGGACCCAGATTGGTGTTGGCTCCGCGTCCTGGCGGGCGAGCGCGGCCGCCTCTGGCGAGGCCTCCCAGTCGTGGCGGGTGGTCCACGCGTCGAAGTAGGCCCACGCAGCGACGCCCACCCCGACCAGGCCGAGGCCGATCAAACCGATGCCGGCAACCAGCCGGCGCCAGTCAGTGGGTGGTCTTACGGCGGAGAAGAAGCGAACCACCACCGATGGCTGCCAATCCACCCGCCAACGCCGGCAGCGCCAGCTCCATCGGGAAACCGCCGGCCGGTGGGGCAGTGGAAGACGAGGTGGTTGTCGTGGTTGTGGGTCGAGACACGAACGGCGTTGGCGTCAAGAACCGAAACGGCGTGGGGGTGGCAACTTGCTGGGCGATTCCGTCCGGCCTGGCAAACGTCTCGGAGGCCAGGGCGACGGCTCCCTGGGCGGTCAGCCACAGGGCCAGGAGTAACGCTGCCCCGGCAATCCAACGGCCGGCTGTCACGTTTCTGCTCGACATGTCTTAGCAGTCCTCCGTGCGCGGGGGCTCATGTGCTGTGAGCCATTCTAAACACGGTTGGACGCGCACGTTGTCACGATCACGGCATAGCCTGTCTTGCAGAGGAGGATGGAAATGGCGGACACGGTCGCGGTGGTCGGCCTCGGGGCCATGGGCTTGCCCATGGCGCGCTGCCTGCTGCGCAAGGGCTTCGGCGTGCGCGGGTTTGACGTGCGAGCGGCGGCGTTGGACGCGCTCCAGGCCGCCGGTGGAGAGACGTGCGCTTCGCCCGCTGAGGCCGGCTCGGACGCACGCATCGCGATGCTGGTCGTGCTCAACGCCGACCAGGTTGAGCAGGTGATGTTCGGTGCAGACGGCCTGGTCCACTCGCTGGCGCCTGGGACCGTGGTTGCCTCGATGGCGACGATGTCGCCCCACCGCACGCGCTCGCTCGGGGCACGGGCGGTGAGCGAGGGACTCAGGTGGCTGGACACGCCGATCAGCGGCGGCACGCAGCGGGCCGCCGAGGGCAGCCTGACCACGATGGTGGGCGGCGAGGCCAACGACCTGGAGCGCGCCCGAGCGATGCTCCAAGCGTTCTCTCGACACGTGTTCCATCTCGGGCCCGTCGGATCAGGCGCGACCGCCAAGATGGTCAACCAGATGCTGGTGTACTGCCACCTGGCGGCGGCGGTCGAGGCGATGACCCTCTGCCGCAAGGCGGGCGCCGACGCGCAGGCGGTCTACGACGTGATCTGCACCGCGATGGGCGCCAGCGCGATCTTCGAGAGTCGCATACCACGGTTGATCGACGGCACTCTCGAGAGCGGCGGCAGCATGCGCATCGCGATGAAAGACCTGGCTATTGTCGAGGACACCGCACGGGAGCTGGGCATGCCGACGCTCATGACTGCGCAGGCGACGCAGCTGTACCGCGCCGCCGCGGCGATGGGCTTCATCGACGCTGACGACCTGGCCGTCGCGCGTGTGGTCGAGAGCCTGTCCGGCCTCTGAGCTGGATTACGCGGCGACCACCACGGATTTCTGCTCGGTGTAGTAATCGAGCACTTCCGTGCCATGTTCTTTGCCGTAACCGCTGTGTTTGGTGCCGCCGAACGGCAGCTCGTCGTGCGCGATCTGGACCGCGTTGACCCAGGTATAGCCCGCTTCGAGCTCGTCGATCGCGCGCTGCGCTTTGTTCATGTCGCGCGTGAAGATGCTCGACCCCAGGCCGAACTCGCTTTCGTTGGCTTTCTCGAGCGCTTCGTCCAGGTCTTTGACGCGCATGATCGGGAGCAGTGGCCCGAACGTTTCCTCGGTCCACACGCGGGCGCCTTGCGGCACATCCACCACCACGGTCGGCTCGAAGAAGTAACCGCGCTGGAACTGCTCACCTTCAGGCCGTTTGCCGCCCGCGACGACCTTGCCGCCCCGCTCGACCGCGTCGGCAAGCTGAGCCTCGATCTCGGCGCGCTGCTTTTCCGAGTGCAGTGGGCCCATCTGGGCGGACGCATCCGTTCCCGTGCCTAGCTTCAGGCGTCTGGCACGAGCGGCGATCCTGTCGATGAACTCGTCGGCGACGCTGTCGAAGACGAACACGCGCTTGACCGCCAGGCACGCCTGGCCTGCATTGAAGAAGCGTCCGATGGCGACGTTTCTGGCGGCCACATCCAGGTCGGCGTCGTCGCACACGATGGCGGCATCCGAGCCGCCCAGCTCGAGCGTGACGTGCTTGAGCTCGTCGGCGGCGCTCTTCGCCACCTGCTTGCCGGTGCCGGTCTCGCCGGTGAAGCCGATCTTGCGAACCAGCGGGTTGCGGATGATCTCTTCGCCGACCACGCCGCCAGGTCCGGTCACGACGTTCAACACGCCGGGTGGCAGGCCGCCCTCGAGCATCAGCTCGGCAAGACGAATCGTCGCCAGCGGTGTGGTGCTCGCGGGCTTGACGACCACCGTGTTGCCGACCGCCATGGCGGGGGCGATCTTGTTGGCCATCAGCGTCAGTGGGAAGTTCCAGGGGATGATCGCGCCGACCACGCCGATGGGCCGGCGCACGACCAGGCCCATCGCCTTCTGGGCGGGCAGCGGCACGTGCTTGCCCGACAACGCCCCGCCGGCGATCAGCCCGGCGTAGATCTCGATGTTGTCGGCGAAGCGCTCGGCTTCGATCTTCGAGTCACGTATGGGCTTGCCCTGTTCGCTCGTGAGTAGCTGAGCCACGTCGTCGAGGCGCTCGCGAACGCACGCCGCCGCGCGCATCAGGATGTGCGCGCGCTGGTGGCCCGGCGTCTTGCTCCAGGCAGCAAACGCGGCAGCGGCGGCGTCGATCGCCCGACGGGTGTCCGCGGCGTCGGCCCTTGGCACGCTATCGACCACCTCGCCCGTCGCCGGGTTGCGGACGTCCATCGTCGCGCCGCTGGCGGCCTCTTGTCGCTCGCCGTTTACGATCATCTGTGCCATCGAGCGTGCCTCCCTGGAAGACGACGATGATACCGTGAGCGTATGACGGCCACGGCTCAGTCACTGGTCAGCGTCTCCCGCGAGCGCGACGGTGTCGCGCTGATCCACCTCAATCGTCCGCCGGCCAACTCGTACAACCGCGACTTCCTCGACGAGCTGAATGCGGCGGTGGACGAGGTCCGCTGGGATGGTGACCTGCGCGGCGCGGTGCTGGTCAGCGATCTGGCGCCGCGCTTCTTCTCGGCCGGCGCCGACATCACCAACTTCAAAAACAGCACCCAGGAGCAGCGCGTGATGACCGTGCTGCATGCGCAGGAGATCCTGCTCAAGATCGAGCGAACGCCGAAGGTATTCGTCGCGGCCATCAGCGGCCACGCGCTCGGCGGTGGGCTGGAGATTGCGCTGGCGTGTGACTTCCGCTTTGCCGCCGAGGGCGAGTACCGCATCGGCCTGCCGGAGGTGACGCTCGGGCTGCTGCCTGGCAACGGCGGCACGCAGCGGCTCACGCGGCTGGTTGGGCGCACCAGGGCGCTCGACATGATGATCACCAACCAGCAGATCAACGCCGCTCGCGCGCTGGAGATCGGGCTGGTGGAGCGGGTGTTTGCCGCCGACCGGCTGGTCGAGGAGACGGTCGAGTACGTGGCGCGCCTGGCCAAAGGGCCGACGCTGGCCATCGGCAACATCAAGATCGCCACGCGGCTCGGCGCGGACCTGCCCCTGGAAGGTGCGCTGGCGCTCGAGCGCGAGGCGGTCTGGCGCCTGTTCATGAGCGACGACGCCCAGGAGGGCCTCACCGCTTTCGCTGAAAAACGCCCCCCAAATTGGAAAGGTCAGTAAATCAAGAAGACCAGGAAGACGAAGATTTCGCAGTCGAGCGCCTGGGACGAGTTTTTTTGGAAGTCGCAAGTCTGCGGACTTGCTCCCCAGGGCTCCGCGCAATAGGAGTGGGCACCTTGAGAAGCCGGGGTGCTAAGCGGCTTCGAGGTATTC
>CBJLVJ010000223.1:0-5600 GCA_966426465.1 uncultured bacterium
CGCCAAACGCTCGTTTGGAACAGCCCCTTTCGAGTACAATTTGAACTGTGCACCACCCCTTGACGGCCCGCCGCCAGGCGCCGCCAACCGGGGTGATCGAGACGCTTTCAGCCGGCTTTACAGCCGTCAACCGTCAGCTGTGGGTCTTGTTGCTGCCGGTGCTGCTGGACCTTTTCCTGTGGCTCGGGCCGCACGTGTCCTACTCGCCGCTGGTCGGTCCGGTGCTCGTCAACGCCACCGATTGGACGCGCCAGGTCGCCCTCGGTCCGCGCCGCGCGACACGCAACCCCGACGTCCTGAACGCGGTCGATGAGACGCGTCAGTGGCTCATCGCCCGCTCCGACGAGGTCAACGGGTTCGAGGCCCTCACCTGGGGCCCGCTCGCCCTGCCCAGCGTGGCCGCGCTGCCCAGCGCCAGCGACGACCTGGCCTTCGTGAGCGGCTGGGGCGACGGTCTGGCCCTGCTGGGTGCGTCGATCGGGCTCGGCGTCCTGCTCGGCGGCTGGTTCTACGCCGGCCTGGCCGCGGCAAGCACCGGCGCGCGCGGCGGACCCCTCGAAGCTGGCCGCGGTGCACCCCGCGCCGTGCTGGACGTGCTCGGCCTGCTGGCGGTGCTGATCCTGTGCGCGCTGTTGCTCGGCGTGCCGGTGCTGCTGCTGATCGGTTTCACGGCGGTCGTTTCCCCGCCGGTGGCCGTTCTCGGCGGCCTGCTCCTGCTGGCCGCCGGCCTGTTCGCCACCGTGCACCTGTTCTTCGCCGTGGACGCCGTGTTCATCTCCAGGGCCGGCCCACTGGCCGCCATCCAGCGCAGCGTTGGACTGGTGCGCCGCCAACTCTGGCCGAGCGTCATGCTGATCCTTCTCACCTGGCTCATCCTGGCCGGCATGGGCCGCGTCTGGGACGTGCTGGCTAGCAGCCTCCAGTCACCCTACGGTGTGGCTCTGGCCATCCTCGGCAACGCGTATATCGCCAGCGGCCTGATCGCCGCAGGCATGATCTTCTACACCCAGCGCACCGAGCCGCTGCCAGCGGCGGGCGCCGTTCTCCCAGGCTAAATCAGGCGGGGCGCCCGCCAGAGCGGCGCAGCAGCGGAGCACAGCACAGTGGCATTACCTCAGCAACCATTCGAAGATCCAGAAGACGGCCAGTACGCCGACGGACAGGACCTGTCGACCTCAGCCGACTACACCGGCGCCAACATCGAGGTCCTCGAGGGTCTCAAGGCCGTTCGTCGCCGACCAGGCATGTACATCGGCAACACCGATGTGTATGGCCTGCACCACATGGTGTACGAGCTCGTCGACAACTCGGTCGACGAGGCGCTGGCTGGTCACTGCGATCGGATCCAGGTAACCATCCACGCCGACAGCTCGGTGACCGTGTCCGACAACGGGCGCGGGATCCCGGTCGACCTCCAGCCACAGCTGAAGAAGTCGGCGCTCGAGGTGGTGATGACCGTGCTGCACGCCGGCGGCAAGTTCGGCGGCGGTGGCTACAAGGTCTCCTCGGGTCTGCACGGCGTCGGCGCCAGCGTGGTCAACGCCCTGAGCGAGTGGATGCGCGTCGAAGTGCGCAAGGACGGCGGGCTGTACGTCCAGGAGTACATGGAAGGCGTGCCGCTCGACCCCGTCAAGCGCGTCAGCGACACCATCGAGCCGAACGGCACGACCGTCACCTTTATGGCCGACCGGTCGATCTTCACCACGGTCGACTACAGCTTCGACACGCTGGCCCAACGCTTCCGAGAGATGGCCTACCTGACCAAGGGCCTGAGCATCACGCTGGTGGACGAGCGGCCAGGTGTGGGCAACGAGCGCGAGTGGACGTTCTACTTCGAGGGCGGCATCGTCTCGTTCGTTCGCCACCTGAACCTGAGCCGCGTACCGCTGCACGCCAGGCCCTTCTACGTCGAGCGGCGGGTCGGCGAGACCAGCGTCGAGGTCGCGCTGCAATACAACGACAGCTTCGCCGAGAGCGTCTACACCTTCGCCAACAACATCAACACGGTCGACGGTGGCACGCACCTCAGCGGCTTCCGCTCGGCGCTGACGCGCAGCCTGAACGACTATGCGCGCAAGGCCGGCATCCTCAAGGACACCGACGCGAACCTGACCGGCGATGACGTTCGTGAGGGGCTGACGGCGGTGGTCAGCGTCAAGGTGCTCGACCCACAGTTCGAGAGCCAGACCAAGAACAAGCTCAACAACGCCGAGGTTGGCCCGGCCGTCCAGTCGGTGGTCAACGCCGGCCTGGATCAGTTCCTGTCGGAGAACCCGACCGACGGACGACGGATCATCGAGAAGTGCCTCACCGCCGCCCGCGCGCGTGAGGCTGCGCGCAAGGCACGCGAGCTGGTCATCCGTAAGAGCGCGCTGGAGGGCCTGACGCTGCCCGGCAAGCTGGCCGACTGCACCGAGAAGGACCCCACCAAGTGCGAGCTGTTCCTGGTCGAGGGTGATTCAGCCGGCGGCTCCGCCAAGCAAGGCCGCGACCGGCGCTTCCAGGCGATCCTGCCGCTGAAGGGCAAGATCCTGAACGTCGAGCGCGCGCGCGAAGACAAGATCCTGGCCTTCGAGGAGATCCGCGCCCTGATCACGGCGATGGGCGCCGGCAACAGCGAGACGTTCAACCCGGCCAGGCTGCGCTACCACCGCGTGATCATCATGTCCGTCGCGGGTGATGAGCCAACGCTGGTGCTGCGCGACGACGGCACTACGGAGTTTGTCCAGATCGGGCCGTTCATTGATGACTGCCTCCAAGGCAGGCGCGCCGCGGGTCGATACCAGGTGCTCACCTTCGATCCGTCGAGCCACGCCACGCGATTCCGGCCGCTGAAGGCGGTGATCCGGCACCCGCATAGCGAGCCGATGTATCGCCTGCGCACGACCTACAACCGCGAGATCAAGGTCACGTCGTCCCACAGCGTCTTTGTGTACGAAGGCGGCGCAGTCAAATTGAAGAAGGGCAGCGAAGTCCGCCTCGGCGACATGCTGGTCGCCTCGCGGCGCCTGCCGCGGCCGGCTACGGGTCCCACTCGGATCGATCTGGTAGATCTGTTCGCATCGGCAGGGCTGACCCACGGCCTCTATCTCTCGGGTGAGCAGGTGCGTCAATCCGCCGCGGTGCAACTTCTCACGCGTGTGGGCCGGCCAGAGCAATGGACCGAGCGGCGTGTGGAGCTCGCGCCATCGGTGTGGCAGCGACTGGTCGAGCACCGTTCCGGCTCACGACTGACCCAGGCTCAGGTGGCCACGGCAGTTGGCGTCAAACAGCCGATTACGGTGAGTCAGTGGGAACGGGGTCTCTCACGGCCTACGCAGGCCGATTTCGGCGCGTACCTCCGCTCGATTGGGTGGCAGGAAGAGGTCGACTTTAACCTGGTCGGCTCGCGTCTCGAGCGGCTCCTGGCGTTTGACGACTCCAGCCAGCATGCTCGCTGGCGGACGATCAGTGCGTACAAGCCGCTCGCGGCGTTCTCGAGCGCTCAACTGGCCGAATTGGGCGATGTGCAGATTGTCCCCCGGGCACACCATGCCAGGTCCTTTGGGCGATATCTCGCCATCACACGGGAGCTGGTCTGGTTCATGGGGTGGTTCGCCGCCGAGGGCTCGCTAAGCAAGCACCAGATCAGCCTGTCTCTGGGGCCTGGTGACGAGCGCTTCGTGCCCGAGCTGAAAACCGCGATACAGCGAGCGTTTGGAGAAACGCCACGCCAGTGTCACGATCAGCGCGGGCGCGGTACCAAGCTGTACTTCAACAGCGTCCTCGCTGCGCGACTGTTGCGCGGGCTCGGTCTTGGGGGCTTGGCTCACACGCAACGCGTGCCCGACCTCCTGTTTGCGCTCTCTCCAGACCTGCAGGTCGCGTTCCTCGAGGGCTACTTCCTTGGGGATGGCACCACAGCCGGTCCCGATGTGGCCCTGACGACGAACTCGCCCGTCATGAAAGACGGCCTGCTGTACTTGCTCGGCCAACTCGGGCTCATGGCTGGACATACCCGCTACGCACCGGAAGCGGGCGCTAATGCGCGGGTGGCAACGCGGCAGCCGTTTTTCCGTCTCAGCATCGGTGGCAAGGAACAACTCGAGGCCACACGTGCGATCTGGCAGCGGCACGTGAATGCTGGTCGAATCGAGGCCTACCTCGCAGCGCCGCGGCGGCAGTCGAAGGCATATGCCCCGATCGGGGACGACCTGATGGCCCTTCAAGTGCTGGAGGCGGAGGAGATCGAGCCCGTCGGCGACTACGTCTACGACTTCTCGGTCGAGGAGGATGAAAACTTCATCTGTGGCACTGGCGGTCTGGCGGCTCACAATACCGATGCTGACGTGGACGGCGCCCACATTCGGACGTTGCTGCTGACGTTCTTCTTCCGCCAGATGCGGCAGGTGATCAGCGATGGTTACCTGTACATCGCCCAGCCGCCGCTGTACCGCGTCATGTACGGCAAGGAGAGCTTCTACGCCTACACCGAGGAGCAGCGCGACGCGGCCATTGCCGAGATCAAAGACAAGCACAAGAACGCGCGCGACCCCGACGTGACGCGCTACAAGGGCCTGGGCGAGATGAACCCCGAGCAGCTCTGGGACACAACCATGAATCCCGCCACGCGCACCCTCCTGCGCGTCGGCATGGACGACGCGGCCAACGCCGACGAGATCTTCGACATGCTCATGGGCGACCAGGTTCCCCCGCGCAAGAAGTTCATCCAGACCCACGCCAAATACGTCCGCAACCTCGACGTCTGATCGTGCGTTTCGTGCCGGCCCTGTAGCGGCAGCCACAGAAACCGAGGGCCGCATTAGCTCGCCGATGGCCGCCACGGGCCCACAAGGTGGCAGCAGCGGGTGAGGTGTGGTGCGGGCGCTGTGGCGCCGTTGGAGGGTTGCTACCTGCGGCATTGGCACGCGACTCGTCGATGGCGTCGCGCTGGCCGGGACTGAGCCACGGCCACACGCCGACGTCCCACCACGCGCCGCCATGCGGGACTGAGGACAGCCCACCCGAGATGCCCGCGGCGTCGCCGAGATCTGAGCGTAGAACGGCCGGACGGCTCAGGCAAGCGTCAGCATCGACACGACGTTAGCGGGCGCTGATGCCGCTGTTGACGTTGATGATCGAGGCGGTGATGCCGCTACCGCGATCCGAGGCGACAAACGCCGCGGTGTCGGCGAATTCCTGGATGGTGGGGCGTTTGCGCAGCATGGACATCGACACGAGCATGTCTTTGGCTGCGTTCAAGGGGTCGTTCTCGAGCACCACGCCAGCCGTCCACAGGCAGTTGACACGCACACCGCGAGGTCCGGCCTCGGCCGCCAGGTAGCGCATGAACGACTCGGTGGCCGCGTCGGCCGGGCCGGTGCCGCCCATTGGCCACACTTCGGGCGGTGTCCACGCTTCGCCTGAGCCGCTGGTGATCATCAGGATCACCCCGGAGCCGTGCTCGACCATGTGACGCGCCGCTGCCCGCGCGGTGATGAAGTTGGACTGTAAGCCCACCAGCGTCGGCCGCAGGAAGTCGTCGACGTTCATGTCGAGCAGACGCGTGCCCTGAACGTCGCCGCGCGAGGTGAGGTTCACCGACACGTCAACATGCCCGA
>CBJLVJ010000224.1:0-5574 GCA_966426465.1 uncultured bacterium
CTACGTGCGCGGCCTGATCGAAAAACGCAAGTGGCTGCCCTGGTAGGCCTCACACCCGCTGCGGTGACCGCTGGCCAGGACACCGCGGCGCCGACTGGTCGCCCGTGCCCTGATGTGCCCGCCGCGACTCGGGCTGAAAGCGGCTCGTCGGCCGAGATTCTGGGACCTTCGTCTGAATCTACGCGAACAGCGTACGAGTCGCGCTGCTGACCGCTCTGTTCGGGTGGAACGAGAACTGGCCGAGGCGTGAGAGTGGAACGCACGCCAAGGGCATCGGCCAGTTCGCCCCGACGTGTTTTCTCCCCAAGGGTGGCGGGCCCGACCTATCAGGTCGGGCTCGTTGCTTTTCCGATGTGGTCCGCCATCATCTCCGCCACCTCGCGCGGTCGTTCGACCAGCGGCCCGTGGCCGACCTCGCGCAACACGATCTCGCGCACGGCGCCGCCGTGTTCGCGCCGGCGTTCGAAGAGGGCCCGGCTCTGGGCGATCATCGGCTGGGGCGGATAGACCCCCTCGCCCGGCCAGCCGGGCACCGCGCCCAGTTTGCCAAGCGTTCCAAAGTCGAACATCGAGGCGTCGCTGACGACCTGGTCCTCGTCGCCGCGGATCCACAGCAGCGGCGCGGGACGCTCGACGTCGCCGAAACCGCTGGTATTGCACCACGCCGGCGACATGGCGTTGTTCACGCCGCGAGGCGCGGGGCCGACGCCGGGCCAGTTCGGCGAAGACGTGCTGGCGCCGGGGTAGAACTCGTCGCCGACGAACGTGAGCAGCACTTGCTGGATGAGCTCATCCTCGTCTGGCGCCTTGTGTCGTGGCGACCAGAAAAACGTGCGCATGACCACCCGCGGGCTGGACTGCGGCTCCGCGTCAGATGCGTCGCGCGCCGCCAGGCGACGCACGAAGTCGGGCGCGGCCGTGCCACCGCCACTGCCCGCGAAGTCCGGATAGCACGGCCTGCCATCGGCGTCGCGCGTCGCGCCGAAGCCGAATGGCGACAGGGGCGCGAGCAAAGTCAGCGTGGCGATGTCACCGGGATGATCGATTTCGTATTGCTGCAAGATGCCGCCGCCCATCGACCAACCGGCCATGTGCACGCGCCGGCCGTCTACCCAGCCGAGCGACTCCAGCAGCGCGCGCAGGTCGTCGCTCCAGTCGCGCAGGCCGCGCGCAGCGTCCACCCCGAGCGGCTCGGTGCGCCCGAACGAGCGCAGGTCTGGCGCGACGATCGCAAAACGCGGCGGCAGCGCCTCGGCCAGCGCCGCAAAGAAGCGGCCCGTGGTCAGATTGCCGTGCACCAGCAGCAGCGGCTCACCGTCGTCGGGCCCGCTCACCCAGCAGTGCGTCCGCAGCCGGCTGGTCTCGACCATGCGTGTCTGCATCAAAATGTCAGCCCCACACCAGGTGCGCGGTTTCGGTGACAAGTTTGAGCTTGCGCCACTGATCTTCCTCCGAAAGCAGATTGCCCAGCGCCACCGACGCGAAGCCACACTGCGGGCTGAGCGCGAGCCGCTCGAGCGGGACGATTTTTGCCGCCGCGTCAATCCGCCGACGGAGGTCGTCCTGCGACTCGAGGCCAGGCTCTTTCGACGTGACCAGCCCCAGCACGGCCGTCTTGCCGGCCGGCAGGTAGCGCAGCGGCTCAAACCCGCCGACCCGCTCCGTGTCGTACTCCAGCAGGAAGCTGTCGACGCCAAGCGTGCCGAATAGCGCCTCGGCGATCGGGTTGTAGCCGCCCTCGTACAGCCAGCGGCTGCGCGAGTTGCCGCGGCAGATGTGCAGCGCGAGCGTCACGTTGTCGCGCGCTGAGAAACCTTCAATCGCGGCGTTGTCGGCCGCGACGACCTCGCGCAGAGCCGCGTCCGGATCCAGCCCGGCCTGACGCAGCGTGGCGCGGTGCTGTTCGTCGATGAACACGCCGTAGAACGGAGCGTCCATCTGGATGTACTCCACTCCGTCCTCGATGAGCGCCTGGATTTCCTGGCGGATGATGCGCACGACATCCTGAAGCATGTCGGCCCGAGACTCGTACGCTCGATCGCTCACGCCCGCCTTCCAGCTCACCACCCAGAAATTGGACGGAGCCGGTAGGGTCATCTTGATCGCCCCCGGCGCGTGCTCTTTGAGAAACGCCGCCTGCGTGCCGGTCAGCCGACGCCGCGGCTGCAGCCGGCCGCCGACGATGCTGGATGTGCTCGGCTCGGCGCCGCCTCCCGGCCCGCGCCACTGGATCGTGCGACTCTGCGGCACGAAGCCGTCCACCGCGTCGGCCATGTCGGTGATCCACGAGCCGCGGCGGAATTCTCCGTCCGTGAAAATCTCCAGGCCCACCTCTTGCTGGCGCTCGAGCGCCTTCAAAATGGCCGCGTCCTCCTGCTCGCGCAGCGCCTCGGCCGAGAGCGTGCCCCTGGCGACCTGGTCGCGGGCGTGGAGGAGGTCGGGTGGGCGCAGCAGACTACCGACGTGGTCGGCGCGGAAGGGCCGGGGCATGCCTGGCTAAGCGTAACGCCCCGGCGGCTACCCTGGACGGTGCGATGCATGGTCTCGGCAACTCCCTGGGCGGCCTGGCGCGCCTTTCGGACGCGCGGTCGCGCTCGATCAGTCCCGAGAACTTCTCGGGTGGGCCCGGCCAGGGCGGGCGAGCCACCGAGGGGATGGGCGCGCGGCCGGCGCGCGACCTCGGCCAGGGCTGGAAGATTTCCCCGTGCGTTCAGATCGGCGCGGGCGAAACCTTCACCCTCGCCCACATCCAGGGTCCCGGCGCGATTCAGAGCATGTGGTTCACCGGCCGACGCCTCAGCCGCGATCTCATTTTGCGCGCGTACTGGGACGATCAAGCCCAACCCTCGATCGAGTGCCCGCTGGGCGACTTCTTCACCGTCGGCTGGGGGCCATTCGCCCAGGTCAGCTCACTGCCGGTGGCGGTCAATCCCAATAATGGCCTGAACTGTTTCTGGGAGATGCCCTTTCGCACCTCCGCGCACCTCACGCTGGAGAACCGCGCCACCGACGCCTTCGTGTGCTACTACCAGATCAATTACGAGCTGACCGATGTAGCGGCGGACACCGCTTACTTTCACGCGCAGTTCCGCCGCGTCAACCCGTTGCCCTACAAAACCGTCTATACGCTTGTAGATGGTGTGAAGGGCCAGGGCCACTACGTCGGGACGTATCTCGCGGTGGGCGTCACCAATTCCGGCTGGTGGGGTGAAGGCGAGATCAAGTTCTTCATCGATGGCGACGCGGAGTTCCCAACCATCTGCGGCACGGGCACCGAAGACTATTTCGGCGGCGCGTACGACTGGGACGTGGATGGCCAGTACGTGACGTACTCGACGCCGTTTCTCGGCATGCACCAGGTGCTGCGGCCGGATGGTCTGTATCGATCTCAGACGCGATTCGGCATGTATCGCTGGCATGTGCCGGACCCCGTGCGTTTCCAGACGTCGCTGCGCGTGACACTCCAGGCGCTCGGTTGGCGCACTGACGGTCGCTATCTCCCGCTCCAGTGCGACATGGCGTCGGTCGCGTACTGGTACCAGCGCCTGCCAACGGCCCCGTTCCCGGCGCTGCCGGATCGCGACTACCTGGAGGTGATCTGAGCGGTGCGTACGCTGATTCAGGGCGGCTGGATCGTCGGCTTCAATGGGCATTCGCACCACCTCGTGCGCGATGGCAGCGTGCTGTTCGAGGACGACACCGTCCTGGACGTCGGCCATGCCTCGAGCGGTCAGTCGGATCGCACGATCGACGCGCGCGGCATGCTGGTCATGCCGGGAATGATCAATACCCACCTCCACCTGGGCACCAATGCGCCCCACACGTTCTTTCTGGATGCGACCAAAGCCGACTACTTCGGCAGCAACTTCTACGCGTATGCGGTCGCGCGTCGAGGCGCACCGGACTCGCGAACCACCAGCCGTGCAGACGTCGAGCAGCTCTACGGGTTGTGGGCCGCCATCCGCGGCGGAGCCACGACCATCATGGATGTTGGCTCGCGCAATCCGGTCGAGCTGGTGCGCGTGATCGGCGAGCTTGGCGCTCGCGTGTACCTCGGGCCGAGCTTCAAATCCTATTCCTATGTATTCGATGAGGCCGGCCGCATCCAGTGGGATCCCGATCCGTCATCCGGCGAAGCGGGTCTGCAGCGCGCCGTCGACTTCGCCCGCGACTATGACGGCGCCCACAACGGACGGGTGCGCTGCATGCTGTTTCCGGCTCAGCTGGATACCTGCTCGGTCGACCTGTTGAAGGCAACGCGCAAGGCGGCGGATGAGAACGGACTGCGCATTTCGCTGCACGCGGCAATGAATTTGATCGAGTTCCACCGTGTGCTTCGCGAGCACGGGCGCACGCCACTCCAGCTGTTGCACGATATTGGCTTCCTGCGCCACGACGTCCTGCTCGGCCACGCTGTGTTTCACGCCCACCACTCGTGGGCGCACTTCCCGTACGTGGAGGACCTCCAGTTGCTGGCGGACTCCGGCGCGTCGGTCGCGCACGCACCCTACAAGTACGCCAAGATGGGCATCATGCTCGAGTCGTTCGAGCGCTACCGGCGGTTGGGCATCAACGTCGCGCTGGGAACCGACACATTCCCGCAGGACCTGATCTCCGAAATGCGCCTGGCGGGCTTGATGTGCCGCTTCGCCGAAGGAAGTTTTCGGGTCGGCAAGGCGAGCGACGTGTTCGATGCGGCGACGCTGGGCGGCGCGCACGCGCTGGGCCGCCAGGATATCGGGCGGCTCGCGCCGGGCGCTCGTGCGGACATTGTCATGGTCGACCTGCGCGCGGCCCATTTCGGCGCGGTGCGTGATCCGATCAAGTCACTGGTGGAGTATGCCTCGGCCAGCGACATCGACACGGTGATCGTCGACGGTCGGACGCTGATCGAAGGCCGCCGCGCGGTCGCGCTCGATGAGCCCGCGCTGCTTGCTCGGGTGCAGGAGTCGGGCGAGCAGGCGTGGGCCAGCAGCGCTGACTGGCACTGGCGACACGCCACCGTCGACGAGGTCGCGCCAATGAGCTACCCCTTCGCGCCGCCAGGCTAGACTCTCGGTCACTATGGCGAACAAAGTCGAACGGAGCGACGCCGAGTGGCGTCAGGTCCTCAGCCCGGAGCAGTACCACGTCCTGCGCGAAAAGGGCACCGAGCGCGCCTTCACGGGCGAATACGCGCATACCCATGAGCCCGGCGAGTATCGCTGCGCCGGCTGCGGCAAGCTGTTGTTCCGATCCGATGAGAAGTTCGAGTCTGGCTCTGGCTGGCCGAGCTTCTGGGCGCCGGCCGAACAGGAAGCCGTGGACACCGAGGTCGACCGCAGCTACGGCATGGTCAGGACCGAGGTGAAGTGCAGCGACTGCGGCGGCCACCTGGGCCACGTCTTCGACGACGGTCCCAACCCAACCGGCCTGCGCTATTGCATTAACTCGGCCGCGCTTCGACTCGAAAGCAAATGAACGCGCTGTACTCTCTTGCTGTGGCCGAGTTACCTCTGTTTGAAGCAGCTTCGCTGCGGTCGGCCGCGCTTCGACTCGAAAGCAAATGAACGCGCTGTACTCTCTTGCTGTGGC
>CBJLVJ010000225.1:0-5559 GCA_966426465.1 uncultured bacterium
CGGGATCGGCGGCCGCCAGGTCGGGTCGGATCGGCGCGCCGACCCACATCGCGGCGAGCGCGGGCAGTGCGCCGAACGGCTGGTTCAGGCGGACTTCGAAGGTGTAGTCGTCCGTCGCGCGAAGGCCAACCTTCGCGGGCGTGGCGACGCGGTTTGCGTTGTAGTCGTCGGCGCCCACGATGCCCGCATCCACGAACAGCGGCGCGTAGTCGGCCTTCAACGCCGGATCGAGCAGACGCTTCCACGAGAACGCGAACTGCTGGGCGGTGACGGGCTGGCCGTCGCTCCATCGAGCATCCCGGCGCAGGTGAAAGGTGTAGACCGTGCCGTCGTCGGAGACGTCATAGCTGTCGGCGGCGGCAGGTTGGGGAACCAGCCCCTCGTCGAACCGCAGCAGCGGCTCGAAGACCTGGCGCACGACACTCGCATCGGCGGCGGACGCCACGCTCGCCCGATTCGGATCGAGTGTTGCCGGCTCACCCGCGGTCAGGAAATTGACGGTGACCTCTTGAGGCGTGCTTTGCGCCGCCACACGCGGGGCAGCGGGCACCAGCAGCAACGCTGCCGCGGCGAAAAGAGCAGCTAGCGGTTTCGGAGCCAGGGATCGAGCGCGTCCCGCAGGCCGTCGCCGACGAAGTTGATGGCCATCACGGTAATGAAGATAGCGCCGCCAGGCAGGAGCACGGCAATGGCCGAGTAACGCAAGTACGACTGGAAATCGGCCAGCATGCTGCCCCAGCTCGCGGTTGGGGGCGAGACACCGACGCCGAGGAACGAGATGGCTGATTCAGCAATGATGAAGGCGCCCACGTTCAGCGAGGCGGCCACGATGATGGGCGCCAGCGAATTCGGGATCAGGTGGACCAGCATGATGCGCCGTCCGTCTGCCCCCAGCGCGCGCGCAGCGAGCACGAAGTCGCGATTCAGCAGCGACAGGAACTGGCCGCGCACCAGACGTGCCGTGTCCATCCAACCCAGGAGCGCCAGCACGCCGACGATGGTCGTCACCTGTACAAGCGTCACGTCGGCGTTGAATTTGTACTGGTGCAGCATCGCCGAGATCAGGATCAGCGTCGGCAGAAAAGGGAACGACAGGAACAGGTCGGCCACGCGCATCAGCACGGTGTCCACCCAGCCGCCGTAGAACCCGGCGAGTGCGCCGATGACGATGCCAATCGTCGCGCCGATGCCAACCGTCAGGAAACCGACCGCCAGCGAGATTCGGCCGGCCCACAGCAACCGCGAGAACAGGTCGCGGTTCAGCTCGTCGGTGCCGAACCAGTGCGCCGCCGAGGGCGGCGCGAAGCCATGCGACAGGTACTGCGGATCCTTGATGGTGCGATCGATCTCGTTCGGTCCCCACGGCGCGAGCGGCGCGATGATCGAAATCAGGACCATGAGCAGCAGCGCCGCGAGGCCAATCAGCGCGAACTGGTGCCGACGAAAGCGACTCCAGACAATCGCCAGCTCGCCGCGCGCTTTGACGCGTTGCTCGCCGACCCGCGGGCTCGCGGGGGCGGGTACGGACAGGACGTTGGCTGACTCAGAGACGGTGGTCGTCACGCTCAGTATCGAATGCGGGGATCGACGACCACGTAGGCAACGTCGGCAACGAAGTTAGCCACGATGGTCAGAGCGGCCGTAATGATAACGACGCCCATGGCCACTGGCCAGTCGAGCGCGCCGACTGCGCCAATGAGCAGCTGACCCATGCCCGGCCAGTTGAAGATGGTCTCGGTAAAAATGGCCCCACCGAACAGGCTTGGAATGGCCAGCGCGATGACCGTCACCAGCGGAATCAGCGCGTTTCGAAAGGCGTGGCGGAAGAGCACCAGACGCTCGACCTGGCCCTTGGCGCGCGCGGTGCGAATGTAATCCTGACGCAACGTCTCGAGCAGACTCGACCGCAAGAAGCGGCTCCATTGCGCAACTTGCAGCAGCGACAGGACGATCATCGGCAAAATCAGGTGCCACAGACGGTCAAGATAATCGTCCTGGTGGCCGACGGTGTAGATGCCGCCCACGGGAAAAATCTTCAGCTCGAGTCCGAAGAACTTGAGCATGATCAGGCCGAACCAGAACGCCGGTATCGAGATGCCAAAGAACGAAAACGCCGTGAACAGGTTGTCCAGAAGCGAATACTGGCGAACCGCCGAGATCGTGCCAATGACGATGGCAATCAACAGCGAAAACAGCAACCCCGTGGTCATCAACATCACGGTATTTGGTAGCCGCGAGCCGATGATCAGATTGACCGGCTGGCCGCGAGCGATGGTCCACGATTCGCCCAGGTTGCCGTGCAGCACGCCGCCCAGCCACTCGATGTAGCGCTCGTGGACGGGTTTGTCCAGGCCGATCAGCTTGTTGAGGCGCTCGAGGTAGCTGGTGTCCTGGATGTGCGCCGTGGCGATACGGGCGTCGAATGGCCCGCCAGGGGCCAGGTTCAAGATGCCGAACAGGAGCATCGAGGCGAGCACGAGGGTGACCGCCATCTCGACGCTCCTGCGCACTAGAAATCTCGTCATAGGAGGTGAGAGAGGGGGCGCTCAGCGCCCCCTCGATGCTCAGCGCAGATCCCACTCCCAGACGTTCCAGGTGTAGCCGTTGGAAGCGTACTCGGGCTTCCAGTTGGCGAGCCTGTTGGATGCCGCGGTCACGTTGGGACGGAAGTACAGCGGGACGGTCGGCAGCTCTTCAGCCATGAGCAGCTGCAGGGCATTCATCGCCGACTGGCGGGTGCCTGGCACCAGGGTACTGGCCTGCTGATTGATGAGCTGGTCAGCCGACGAGTTGTTCCAACCCGGGTAGTTCTGGCCGCCGAAGTTGTTCGCGGCGTTCGGGATGAACTTGCTGCTGTACTCGGTGACCACGTCCACGCCCGAGTCCTGGCTGCCGACGCTGGCGTACTCACCCAGATCGAACGTGCGCTGGCGCAATGGACCGGTCGAGCCGAAATAGGTCTGGGCGGGAACCTGGTCGATGTTGACCTCGATACCCACCGCCGCCAGCTGGTCCTTGACCAGGGGCATGGTCTTCTTGCGAATGCCAGCGTTGGTGCTCTGGTACTTGAGGCTCAGGCGCTGGCCGCTGCTATTGACGCGGATGCCGTCCGAGCCGACGGTCCAACCGGCAGCGTCGAGCATGGCACGCGCCTGGTCGGGGTTGAACGCGTACTTGGGCGTGTCAGGGTTGAACAAGGGGGAGATCGGCGGGATGACGCTGTCAGCGACCGACGACTGACCCGACAGGACGCGGTTCACCAGGTCCTGGCGATCCAGCGCGAAGGCGATGGCTTTGCGCACGTTCTTGTCGGCCAGGACGGGATTGTCCAGGTTGAAGTCGATGTGCTCGATGGTCGTGCCCGCGCGTACGTAGGCCTTGACGCCTGGAATGGCGTTGACCGCGTCGACGTCGGAGACGTCGAGGGTCTCGGAGCCGATCGTCTGGATGTCGCCTGCCTGCAGCTGGGCCAACAACGTTTCCTTGGAGGCCTCGAAGCCGCGGATGATGACGGTGTCGATAGGCGGCTTGCCGCGGAAGTAGTCGGCGCGGGCGTGGAAGACCATCTGGACGCCCGGGTCCCAGCTATCGAGCGAGTACGGGCCGGTGCCGACGGGCTGGCGGCTGAAGACGCTGGACTGCAGGTCCTTCACCTTGGGCGAGTTCTGCGGGTCGAAGTCGACCAGCGACGCCATGCGCTTGGACGGATAGATCATCACGTCAGGCAAGCCGTACAGGTAGAAGGGGTGAATGACCGGGCCCTGCTGGCTCGCCTGACCGGCGGCGCGAGCCTGGTTCTGGCTCATCATCTTGAAGATCACGGTGTGCTGGTCTTTGGCCACCACGTCCGCGTACTTGGACTCGAGGTCGTTGCCCGCGGCGGCGCCCCACACCGGGTTGAGCGAGAGCTTCCAGCTGAAGACGACGTCCTCCGCGGTGAGCGGTGTGCCGTCACTGAACTTGGCGTCCTGCCGCAGATGGAACGTCGTTTCAAGGTGCTGGTCAGCGCCGTCGCCGACCATGACCGCGTCGCCGTTGTCGAGCGTTGGCACGTCGGTCGCCAGGTCGGCGATCGGCCGCATCAGGTCGTCGATGACCACAAGCTGGCTGTACACCAGGTTCATGGCGACCTGGGTGACATACAGTCCGCCTTCGCCCGCCACGAACGTATCTGGTTCCTGCGTGAAGCCCATCACCACGGTCTTGCCAGAAGACTGTTGGGCGTGGGCGACAGGCACCAGCGTACCCACCGCCAGCGCGAGCGCTACTCCAAGAGATGCGAAACGTCTCACAACCGCACTCCTCCTCATTGCCGAATGGGCCGACCCGGGGCGTGAACACAGGAAACCGCCCGCGAGCTCCAACGCGGGCGGCCAGACAGATCCGGCGACTCTGCCGGTATCAGTGTCCCCCTCTCCAGAAAGGACCGTGATCCTGCCCCCAGTAGGCAGTGGCGGGGCGAATGATCGCATTCGCTCAACGGGCCGTCAAGCTACTTGCAATTACGTCGCTATGACCGAGTTCGGGCCGCCCCTGGGCCGCTGGCCGATGATCGTGCCACTACCCGCCGGGCCACTCACCAGCAGCGACACGCTGGCGTTCGGCCATGCCGTTCCAGCGGCGGTCAGGATCGCATCGCCCAGGCTCTGCTTGCCCGCCTGGTCCAGGTCTTTGAGGACTCCGCCTCCGTCCTGAGCCACGATCGAAATCGTGGCCACGTCGGCCCCGGTCGCGCCGGGCGGGCTCGAGTTGGCGGTGAACTTCAGCTGCGCTGCCTGGGGCACGCTGGTCAAGGCGCGGGTGATCTCGTCGGCGGCAACCGCGTTCGACGCCAGCGCTCCACCAGCCACAGCCTCGGTCGGATTGAACGGCGCGTCGATGCTGGCCGCGGGCGTGGCGCTCTCGAGCACGGCAGTGGCCACGGCGCCGGTGCTGGCTGGAGCCGAGCTCTGGGAGCAGGCCACCAGCGCTCCGAGCATGACCAACCCGACCAGGAGGCCGCGCAGCGTGTTCATGGCAGCGTCACACGATGGTAGTCGACAGGCTCGGCGCTCCGACGACCGCCTGGTAGACGCTCACGGTCTGCTCGGCGATGCGCTGGTGGGTGTAGCACGCGAGCGCGCGGGCGCGACCCCGCTGGGCCAGCACGTGACGCAGCGCGGGATCGTCAAGCAGGTGCCCGATGGCATTGCGCAGCGCCGACGGGTCGCCTTCGGGCACGACCAGCCCGGCGTCGCCAATGACGTTGGGAATCTCGGCCGATGCCGAGCCAATGACGGGTACGCCGCAGGCCATCGCCTCGACGATGGCCCGACCGAACTGCTCTTTCCAGTGGCGGCGCGTGAGCGACGGCTGCACCAGCAACGTGAACGTCCGCAGGCGCTCCGGCACCTGCGTCGACGGAATGCCCGGCTCCCAGGTGATGCGCCCGGCCAGGCCCAGCCGCGCCGCTCGACGACGAGCCCTGGCTTCCAGCGGCCCACTGCCAATAACGTGCAGCCGCCACGGCCCGCTGAGCCCGGCCAGCGCGTCCAGCAGCAGCAGCACACCCTTTTCCTC
>CBJLVJ010000226.1:0-5556 GCA_966426465.1 uncultured bacterium
CGAATGGCGCCGTCCAGCCGGATGACCTCGCCGTTGAGCATCTCGTTCTCGACGATGTGCTGCGCCAGCGCGGCGTACTCCTCGGGCCGCCCCAGGCGCGGCGGGAACGGCACTTGCTGGCCGAGTGAGATCCGCGCGGGCTCCGGCAAGGAGCCCAGGAGCGGAGTATCGAAGATGCCCGGCGCGATGGTCACCACGCGGATGCCATCGCGTGCCAGGTCGCGGGCGATCGGCAGTGTCATGCCCACGATGCCGCCCTTCGAGGCGGAGTACGCGGCCTGCCCGATCTGGCCTTCAAAAGCGGCCACCGACGCGGTGTTGACGATCACGCCTCGTTCGCCTGCCGCGTTCGGCTCGCCTCTGGCCATGGCCACCGCGGCCAACCGAATGACGTTGAACGTGCCGATCAGGTTCACGCTGATCACGCGCACGAAGTCGGCCAGCGGGTGCGGCCCGTCGCGGCCGATGGTGCGCTGGGCCAGGCCGATGCCGGCGCAGTTGAGTGCGCCCTGCAAGCCGCCGAAGGCCTCCAGCGCCTGATCGATGGCGCGCTGCACGCTGGCCTCGTCGGTCACGTCGGTGCGCACAAAGCGCGCGCTGGCGCCCAGTTCGGCCGCCAGCCGTTCGCCGGCGGCGGCGTTGACGTCTGCCAGAACAACCCGCGCCCCGCCGGCACTGAAGCGCCGCGCGCAGGCCGCACCCAGGCCCGAGGCGCCGCCGGTGATCAGGAAAGTCCGCCCATCGAGCTGCATAGAGCTATGGAATCAGCGCCAGCCCACCCTGACTAGCCTTCGGTCTGGCCGAGGAACTCGGCTGAGCGGGAGCTCAAGATGGGGCGTTTACCATGCCGGCATGCCGCGGGTAGACGCCGCCCGGGTCGAGCTCTTCTATGAGTCGCTCGGCGAGGGCACGCCGCTCATCCTCCACGGTCACGACCACACGCCGTGGCTGTTCTTCCAGGCGCCGGTCTTCTCGCAGTCGTACCGCTTCATCACCTTCGACCGTCGCGGCACCGGACGCTCGGCCAACCCCGAAGGCGAATGGAGCGTCGCCGATTTCGCTCGAGACGTGCGCGCGCTGATGGACGCGCTCGGGCTCGAAAAAGCGATTGTCGGCGGTAGCTCGCTGGGCGGCATCGTCAGCGCCCAGTTTGCCGTGGACTACCCCGACCGTCTGCTCGCGGTGATCATCGGTCACACCGGCCCGTACTTCTGGGACCTGGCGCGCCAGTGGGTCCAGGAGCTGATGGAAGGCGCCCAGCCGACACTCGGCGCGCAGCCGCGCTCGTACGCGTGGGAGGCGGAGGGCCCGCCGACAACCAATCCAGCATTCGCGGCCTCACCGATCGGCCAGTTGATGGCCTCGGTCGGTACCGGCCTCGGACGTGACGCAGAGAGCATCCGCAAGATGCATCGCGCCCTGCTCAACTGGGACCAGCGGCCTCGCTACGCCGAGCTGAACGCGCTCCGCGTGCCAGCGCTGTTCGTGGCCGGGTCCAACGAGCCCTCCAGGACACTCGAGCTGATGCTGGAGTGGCACCAGCAGGTACCTGGCTCGGAGCTGGTCATCCTGCGCGAGGCGTATCATGCCGCTCATCGCGAGAACGCGCTGGCCTGGAACGCGGCGGTCCAGGCGTTCCTGCGGCGGCACGAGCTCTGGTGATCCCGGCCGGGCGGGAGGCACTCCGGGACGCGTCCGCAGGTGCAGCTGCGGCGCGCCCGGGCTCCCCTCGAGCGATGCGTATCTGAAGCTTGCGACCGTGGTCGCACGCAGTCATCGGCCAACCGACCGAGGGACTTTGCCCCATTGCCAGCCACACCAACCCCTCTTCGAATCCAGGACTTCCTAGAATCAAGGCTGATGTTGATAGGTGGCGAACGCGTGTCCTCGGCGTCGGGCCGGACCTATGAAGTCTGCAATCCCGCGACCGGTGAAGTCGTGCAGAACGTGCCCCTGGGCAACGCTCAGGACGTCGAGCATGCCGTCCAGGCAGCCGAGCAGGCCTTTGGCGTATGGGCCGAAACGTCGGCGGAGGACCGCGGCGTGGCGCTCGCCAATGCCTGCGAGCTGATCAAGGAGCACGCCGCCGAGATCGCGCAGCTACTCACCGCCGAGCAGGGTAAGACGCTGTTCGAAGCCAACCTCGAGATCCACCACCTGGTCCACGGGCTCGAGTTCTACGCTGGCCTTGCGTCGAAGGTTCGCGGCAGCCACGTGCCGCTGCCCCAGAAGGGAGCCTACGGGCTGGTGATCCGCCAGCCGATCGGTGTGTGCGGGGCGATCGTGCCCTGGAACTTCCCGCTGACGCTGATGGGCACCAAGGTGGGCCCGGCGCTCGCGGCGGGCAATACCATCATCGTCAAGCCAGCCTCCACCACGCCGCTGGCGACGCTGCGCACGGCCGAGCTCATCCAGCAGGCGACGTTCGCGGGAGGCAAGGGCAAGCTCCCCCCCGGCGCGATCAACGTCGTGACCGGCAGCGGCGCCGAAGTGGGCGAGGAGCTGCTGCGCCATCCTCGGGTACGCCGCATCGCGTTTACTGGCTCGACCGAGGTCGGCCGCCACGTCATGGAGGTGGCTGGACCCCAGATCAAGCGAATCACGCTCGAGCTTGGCGGGAGTGATCCGATGATCGTGTGCGAGGACGCCGACGTGGCCGCGGCCGCCAAAATGGCCGATACGGGCCGCTTCTTCAACTGCGGCCAGATGTGCCTGGGGGTCAAGCGCCTGTTCGTGCACGAGTCGGTGTACGAGTCGTTTGTGGCACAGCTGCGGGGCATTCTCGAGAAGAAGACGGTCGGGCCAGGCACCGAAAAATCGAGCCGCATGGGGCCGCTCCACCTCGCCTACCAGCGCCAGGAGATCGAGGAGCAGGTCGAGGAGGCGCGCGGCCGGGGTGCGAAGATCACCGTCGGCGGCGGACGACCCGAGGGCGACGGGCTGGCCAACGGCAACTTTTACCTGCCGACGCTGGTGGAGGAGGCGCCGTGGGATTCCCGCCTGGTGCGCGAGGAGGTCTTCGGCCCGGTGCTACCCGTGTTCCGTTTCGGCGATCTCGACGAGGCCATCGAGCGCGCGAACGATTCGATCTACGGCCTGGGCTCGTCGATCTGGACGCGTGACCTGATCAAGGCGAACCGGGCAATCGAAAAGCTCCAGGCAGGCAACGTGTGGGTGAACTCGCTCCACTACGGCTATGACGAGCTGCCGTTCGGTGGCGTCAAGGCGTCGGGCATCGGCCGCGAGCACGGCCCCGAGGCGCTGGACTACTACCTGGAGCCGAAAGGCGTGGTGATCGCCGGACTCGCCTGAGCAGCCACGCTCAGCGATCGGTGACGGTGGGCTCGGCCAGCGGCGAAGGGACACGCGCCGGCACGACATGTGGCCGCGGATAGCGCAGCGGCGATCGATCGCCGATCCACTGGGCCGGTGGCGTGGCCCAGTACCTGGCCAGGGCGTTGATGCGTCCCGCGTACTCCAGCCGCAGGCGGCTGAAGTTCGCCCACGACTGTTCGGCATCTTGCAGCTGAAAGCCGGCCTGCTGCAGCCGGACGCGCGCTTCATCGAACTCAGCTCGTTCGAGGCCCACCTCCGGCTGGACCGGCAGGCCGAAGTACAGCACCAGGTCCTCGATGCAATGGCCGCCGACCGCGCGACTCAGCTTGGCCCAGGCCTTCGGGCCGTCCTCGATCGTCGTCAGGACCAGCGTGGCCGCGTCCATCACCGCGCCAAGTGAGCTGATCCACGAATCGTTGTCGTGGCTGGACCGAAAATACGCCAGGATCGGATACGCCAGGTGGCTGTCCAGCACCTCGGCCGCCCAGGCCTGCCAGTCGCGGAAGACGTGCGACAGGTCAGCCATGATTCCCGCCCGCGCGTAGGTCTCCAGCAGCGTCAGCCCCGAGGGCGGTGCGCCGGCGCCCGCTTCGAGCACGACGACGGCGACCTCGCGGCGCTGAAATGACCCGTACAGCGTAAACAGCAACGTGATCACCGTCGCGAACACGCCCAGGCCCGTGGCGGCCGCGGCCAGCGTGAGGATGCGCGCGAGGGCGCTCATTGCCACGAAGTCGCCAAAACCCAGCGTGAGCAGCGCCGTTCCCGCGAAGTAGAGCGAGGCGCCAAGGTTCTCTGGCGTGGGTCGGATCTGGTCGCGCAGGGCGTCGAACAGCAAACCGTAGCCAAGCACGAACCCACTGATCCAGGCCACCAGCAGGAGCATGACCATCAGCGCACCGAAGCTGCCCAGGATGGCTTCGCGGCGGTCGGCGGATGCCTGGCGCAAGCCGATCCACCGCCACACCGACCACAGACCTGGAATCAGATAGCCGCTGAGCCTCACCAGCGGGCCGGTGAGAGGCGCGCGGCGCGGCACCACCACGGTCAGGAACACGTCCAACAGAATGCCCACGAGCACGAGCAGGCCAGCGATGCCTTCCACAACCTGCGCCAGTGTCGCGGTCATCGCCGTCTTCTACGGCCTACGAGGAACATGGTCAATGTGCGCGCGTGGGAGAAGCCGGGCGCGGCTTGCGCGCCTCGAGCTCCTCAATGGTGCGCGGCCAATCCTGTTTGAGCAAGCGCGAAAGGGCGCGGTCGGCCAGCAGCCGGCCACCTGTCTGGCACGTTGGACAGTAGTTGGATTCGTTCTCGGCGTGCACGATGCGCTGAACGGGGGTGCCGCAGACCGGACACGGCTGGCCGTAGCGGCCGTGCACGGCCATGTCCTTGCGGAACGCGGTTACCTTCTCCGGGAAGCCGCCTCTGGCGTCGTCGCGCAGGCGCTGGATCCATTCTTCGAGGACTGCCCGCGTCGACGCAAACAGCAGCTCCACCTCCGCCTGGGTCATCGAGTGGGTCAGTTTTACGGGAGACATCTTCGCCCGGTGGAGGATTTCGTCGCTGTAGGCGTTGCCGATGCCTGAGAAGAGGTCGGGGTCGGTGAGCGCCCGCTTGACCGTGTGATTGCCGGCCAGCAGACGCGATCGGAACTGCTCGAGGTCAGCCTGGAGTGGCTCCAGTCCGCCCCGGTCGAAGTCGCCCAGCGCCTCTTCACCGCGCACCAGATGGATCGCGGCGCGCTTCTTCTGCGAGGCCTCCGTGAGCAGCAAGGTGCCATTCGAAAAGTCGAAGGCGGCCAGGCCGATCCTGGCCATGATCGCGGCGCCGTGCTCCCGCCAGCGGAAGCGCCCGGCGATCATCAGGTGGATGACCAGGAACAGCTCGTCCTCGAGCTCGAGGACGAGCCGCTTGCCGAGCCGCCGCAAGCCGAGCACGCGCTTGTTTTCGGCTGAGCTGAGCGGCGGGTCAGCCGTGCGCAGCACGAACGGGCTGGCCAGCCGCACACGCTCGAGAGTCTGCCCGACCACGTTGGCCTGGAGAAAGTCGAGGTAGACCGTCAGGTCGGGTAGCTCGGGCATAGCGCGGCGATCATCGCGCCTGGCGTGCCGCCTTGGCAAGGGCGCCGGGTGGCCGGCAGCCGCGCGGCACGTGGTACCGGCCACGCGTACGGCGCGCGCGACGGCCGTTTACTTGCCTGCAACATTTGTTGCGAAA
>CBJLVJ010000227.1:0-5548 GCA_966426465.1 uncultured bacterium
GAGCTTCCAGGCGACAGTCGACCACGGCCGTGACCCCGCGCTGCGTGAGGCGCTTGATCTGCCCCTTCCTGAAGGCACCGCCCACGGCCAGCTGCGGGGTCACGTCCGAATAATTGAGCTGCTTGGGCTGGATATCCGTCAGCCACTCCATGAACCGCGCCAGCACGCGCAACCAGATCCGCCCCAGCGGCTGGCGGAACAGCGCCACAATCTCCCCCCGCGTGGTCGGGTACGCCTCAGGAATCCCGATGGCGTGACTCCCCGCTCGCCCCGGCTCGGAGACCGCTTCAGAGTGACTCCCCCCTCGCCCCATCTCAGGGCGAGGGGGGTCGGGGGGGAGTGGGTCGATCTCCCTAGAGTGGGGCATCACCAGATGCCGAGCTCAGCCTTGGCCTCCTCCGAGGCCATAATCCTCGGGTCCCAACGCGGCGTCCACACCAGGTTGATGTCCACGTCCCGCACCGCGGGAAAACGGTTGGTCAGCACCGAATGCGCCTGCGTCTTGATGATCGGCCCCAGCGGACATGCCGGCGTGGTCAGCGTCATGTCGATGATCACGTTCTTGCTGTCGTCGTCAACCTGCACGCCGTACACCAGCCCCAGGTCGACGATGCTGATGCCAATCTCCGGGTCGTACACCGATTTCAGCGCCTGGCGAACCTCGTCTTCGCTGGGCAGAGTCTCGTCGAGGGTTTCCGTCTCAGTCATAGCTGAAAGTATCGCTCCGCAATCAAGGCGCGTCGGCGCAATCCAGTACCAGGGTCTGGTGCCCGTCAGCGGGCGCTGGCTCGCGCCGCCGGTACAGCTGCACCGTTTCGCGCAGCGTGGTCCAGGGCAGCAGGGCACATTTGACCCGCGCCGGGTACTTCTTGACACCCTGCAGCGCGTCAAGCTCCTGCTCCAGCTCGATCGGCGCCGGCTGGCGGTTGGCCATACGCTGAGCGAATTGCTGCACCGCCTCCTCGGCCTCGCTCAGCCGCATGCCCTTGACGGCGTCGGTCATCATCGAGGCCGACGCCTGGCTGATCGAGCAGCCGCGACCGGTAAAGGCGATCTCGCGAATGCGGTCTTCCTCCGCGTCGATGCCCACCGACAGCTCGATCTCGTCCCCGCACAGCGGGTTGTGGCCTCGATTGGCCACGGTCGGGTGCTCCAGCCGCCCATGGTTGCGCGGGTTCTGGTAGTGGTCGAGGATGATCTCGCGCGACAGGTCTTCCGTTGTCATCGGTTACTTGTGCTCCACGCCCACCTGAACGGCGTCGCCCTCGAGCCGCACCTCGTGCGTCTCGACGGGCTCGAAGGCTGGTAGTTGAATGGCCGCGCCAGTGCGCACGTCGAATCGCGCTCCGTGGCGGGGGCACTCGATCTCGGCGTCTTCGAGCTCACCCTGATCGAGCGACCCGCCGTCATGCGTGCACAGATCGTCGATAGCATAAAACTCGCCACCGACGTTGCACACGGCCACGTCGTGGTCGCCAATCCGAAACACCGCCACCCGCTCGGGCGGAATCTCTGCTGCCTTCGCCACCGTTTGCCAGGTCGTCACCGTTCAGCGGGGCCGGTTGAGAACGTCCCAGACCGCGGCTTCGACGGCGGGACACTCGAGCTTGCGGAGCGTCGACTGGAAAAAGCCCTCGACGATCAGTTGCTCGGCGGTCGCGCGGTCCAGGCCACGGCTCTCGAGATAAAACACCATCTCCTGGTCGACCGGTCCGACCGCTGCGCCGTGCGTGCAGCGGATCACGTCGTTGTTCAGAATCTCGAGCTTCGGGTCCGAGTCGGCCTTGGACCGATCCGACAGCAGGATGTTCTTCTGCTCCTGACTCGACTCGGTCTGGTGCGCCGACTTGTTGATGCGAATCAAGCCCGTGAAATTGGCGCTGGCGCGATCGCGCAGTGCATCGTGGATCACCAGGTCGCTGCGCGTAGCGTCGCCGTGGTGGTCCTGCAGCGTCTGGAAATCGGCGTGCTGTCGATCGCCCAGACCGACCACGCCGAGCAGGTCCGCCTGCGCGCCGCGGCCCTCGAGCACGACCTGGACGTTGTTGCGCGCCAGGCGCCCGCCCATCGTCGCGTTGAGCGTGCGCAACGACGCATCCTGCCCCAGGCGAGCCCGCTGCCAGGAGAAACTCCAGACATCGGACGCCAGGCGCTGCACCTGCACGTAGCGCGTGTGCGCGTTGCCGCCAAGAACCTGCTCCACCGCACCACTCGCGAGCTCGGCCCCGCCGGAGTAGTGCTCGACGAGCGCTGGCAAATCCGCGTCGTCCTCCAGGACAAGCAGCGTGTGCACCAGCGCAGGTCCCTCGGCGGCGTAGTCGATCCAGATCGGCTCGTCCAGGACAGCTCCACGCGGCACGATCACGGCGACCGCGGCATTGAAAAAGGCGTAGTGCAGCGCGGCGAACTTGTCTGAGTCAGGCGCGACGATCTGCCCGAAAGAGCGCTGGACCTTCGCCGCGATGTGCGGGTTGTCGAGCGCCTGCTCGAGCGGAAGGGCCACGCCCCGAGGATCACCGCTGATCGAAACGCTCACCGATCCCGACAGGGGGTCGAGCTGGCTGAGGTCGAGGCCGCGCAGGCTCGTGCGCCGCCAGCCCTCCGTGCGCTGGTCGGGCATGAGCAGGCGCTCGAAGGCCTCAAATGCCTGCAGACGCAACGCCAGCAGCCACTCCGGCTCACGGCGTCGTCGCCACAACTCCTGGACCGACTCGCGCGTGAGCGCAAGCCGGCTTGCTGACAGTATTTCGGAACCCACGTGCTCTAGCCGATCGAGCCTTCCATTTGCAGCGCCAGCAGACGATTCAGCTCGACGGCGTACTCCATCGGAAGCTCCTTGGTGAACGCCTCGAAGAAGCCGTTGACGATCATCGTCTTGGCCTCCGTTTCGCTCAGCCCGCGGCTCTGGAGATAAAAGAGCTGCTCGTCAGACACCTTGCTGACCGTCGCTTCGTGGCCGATGTCCACCCGCTCCTCGTCGATCTCGATCGACGGATAGGTGTCACTGCGGCTCTGTTGGTCCAGCAGCAAGGCATCACAGCGGACGAACGACTTCGAGCGCTCGGCGCCCTTGGCCACCTTGAGCAGACCTCGATACGCCGCGCGGCCGCCGTCCTTGCTGATCGACTTCGACGTGATCGTGCTCGTGGTGTCTGGCGCCGCGTGGATCACCTTGCCGCCGGCGTCCTGGAGCTGGCCCTGTCCCGCGAACGCCACCGACAGAATCTCGGCGCGGGCGCGCCGACCCAGCAGGTAGACCGCCGGGTACTTCATCGTCACCTTGGACCCGAGATTGCCGTCGACCCACTCGACGGTCGCGTCTTCGTAGGCCACGGCGCGCTTGGTGACCAGGTTGTAGACGTTGTTCGACCAGTTCTGGATGGTCGTGTAGCGAATGTGTGCGCCTGGCTTGGCGATCAGCTCGACCACCGCCGAGTGCAGCGAGTCCGAGGAATAGATCGGCGCCGTACAGCCCTCGATGTAGTGCACCCGCGAGCCTTCGTCGGCGATGATCAGCGTCCGCTCGAACTGGCCCATGTTCTCGGCGTTGATGCGGAAGTACGCCTGCAGCGGAATCTCGACGTGGGTGTTCTTGGGCACGTAGATGAACGAGCCGCCCGACCACACCGACGAGTTCAGCGCGGCGAACTTGTTGTCGGCGGCCGGAATGACCGTGCCGAAGTACTCCTTGACCAGGTCGGGGTACTCGCGCAAACCCGAATCCATGTCCAGGAAGATGACGCCCTGCTTCTCGAGGTCCTCGCGGATCGAGTGGTAGACGACCTCTGACTCATACTGGGCGGACACGCCCGCCAGGAACTTGCGCTCCGCTTCGGGGATGCCCAGCTTGTCGAAGGTGTCCTTGATGTAGGAGGGCACGTCTTCCCACGACTTCTCGGCCGTGTTCTCGCTCGGGCGCACGTAATAGAAGATGTTCTGGAAGTCGATCTCCGACAGGTTCGCCGCCGGCCACGCGGGCATCGGCTTCTTGAGGAAGATGTCGAGCGCGCGCAGGCGGAACTGGAGCATCCAGTCCGGCTCCTTCTTGTACTGCGAGATCTGTCGCACGATGTCGTGGTCGAGCCCGCGCCGCGACTTGAAGGCGTACTGCTCAGGATCGCTGAAGCCGTACTTGTAGTCTTTGGTGAGGTCTTGGGCTTTAACGGCCATTGCTCACGGCCTCCTCTGTCTCCTCGATGCCCAGCCGCCGCAAGATCGGATCGTAACCCTCGGCCTCGAGCTGGTGGACCAGCTCGGTGCCGCCCGACTCGACGATGCGGCCATTAGCCATCACGTGAACGGTGTCAGGTCGTACGTAGTTCAAGATGCGCTGGTAGTGCGTGATCAGCAGCACACCCATGTTCGGCTGCTGCTGGTGGACGGTGTTGATGCCCTCGCTGACGATGCGTACCGCGTCGATGTCCAGACCTGAGTCGGGCTCGTCGAGGACTGCCAGTCGGGGCTTGAGCATAGCCAGCTGAAGCATTTCGGCGCGCTTTTTCTCGCCGCCCGAGAAGCCCTCGTTCAACGCCCGCGTGGCGAAGCTGGGATCCATCTGCAGGCGCTGCATGCGCTCGGTCAGCTCCTTGCGAAACTGCACGGCGTTGATCGTCTCGGTTCCCCGCACCGCCTTGACCGCGGCGCGCAGGAAATTGCCGGTGCCCACGCCCGGGATGGCGATCGGATTCTGAAAGGCCAGGAACAGCCCGCGCCGGGCGCGCTCGTCAGGCTTGAGCGCCAGGATGTCCTCGCCGTCCAGGCGCACGCTGCCGCGCGTCACCAGGTACTTCGGGTGGCCCATCAGCGCGTTGGCCAGCGTGCTCTTGCCCGAGCCGTTGCGGCCCATCAGCGCGTGGATCTCGCCCGGGCAGACGGTCAGGTTCACCCCGCGCAGGATCGTGCGTCCTTCCACGGACACGTGCAGGTCTTCGATTTCGAAGAGGGGTGCCGAGGCGCCCCGGAGTGTGCCGTTGCTCTGCGTCATGCGTGCGCGAATTCACCTTTGCTTACGCTCTCCAGCGGCACGAAGTGCTGCGCCACGTGCTGCTGAAGGGCTTCACTGATCAACAGGTCGTCCAACGTCGTGGAATCCAGCACCTCCAGGATCGCGGCCTGGACACGCGCCCAGATACCTCGCGAGAGGCACACCGGCTCGCGCGCGCAGCTGCCCGGCAGATAATCCTCGGCGGTGCAATCCACGGGTGCCACTTCGCCTTCGAGCACCCGGTACACCTCGCCGACCGTGATCGCGCGAGGTGCGCGGGCCAGGCGGTAGCCGCCCCGTACGCCGCGCGTGCCCTCGACCAGGCCCGCCCGCCGCAGCTCGCCGACGAGCTGCTCGAGGTAGGCCAGCGGCAGGCTCTCACTTCGCGCGATCTCGGCGATCGACAGCAATCGATCGTCGCGGTACGACCGAGCCAGCTCGGTCATCGCGCGGAGGCCATAGTGAACGCGGGTGGAGACCTTCATCCTGAGCCAAATTCCTACTTATTTACTCGGAATTATGCCGTGTAGTACTGTATCCTGTCCACACCGCCACTGCGACGCG
>CBJLVJ010000228.1:0-5544 GCA_966426465.1 uncultured bacterium
TGAACCACAGGGCGAGCTCGCGCTCGGCGGTGGCGGGTGCGTCGGAGGCGTGGATCAGATTGCGGCCGATGTCCAGCGCGTAGTCGGCGCGGATCGTCCCTGGCGCGGCGTTGAGCGGGTTGGTGGCGCCGACCGTGTTGCGCACCATCTGCACGGCGCTGGTGCCCTCGACGCAGGCGACGATGACCGGCGCGCTGGTGATGTACTTCAGCAAGCCCGCGTAGAACGGCTTGCCCTCGTGCTCGGCGTAGTGCCGCGCGGCGAGGTCCTGCGAGACCTGCACCAGCTTCAGCCCGATGATCCTCAGGCCGCGCGCTTCCAGGCGGCTCAAGATGGGCCCGATCAGCCCGCGCTGCACGCCATCGGGCTTAACAATGACCAGGGTGCGTTCCAAAGCCATACGCCGGAAGGCTACCGGACGGCCCAATCGAGAGCGGCGCCTGTTGCAGCCCTGAGATTGAGGGCCTATTCTCTCTCGATGCGGCCCTCTACCCGTCCGCAGTTGTCTCGGGCCGACTATCCGTCCAAGTGGAGTCAACCGTGGCTACAGGCTACTGCATGAAGTGCAAGGCCCAGCGCGAGATCAAGAACGCCAAGCAGATCACCATGAAGAACGGGCGCCCTGCTACCGAAGGAGCGTGTCCAGTCTGCGGCACCAAGATCTTCAAGATCGGCGCTGGCGCGAAGTAGGCCTACTCGTTCTCCCCGTCCAGGGGTAGCGGCTGCTGGGCCGGTGACTGGCCCGGCGGCCTCAGCCGCAAATGCGCGTAGGCCCGCGGTGTGGCCTGCCGTCCGTTCGGCGTACGCAGCAGGAAGCCCTCGTACAGCAAGTACGGCTCAACGACGTCCTCGAGCGTGTCCATTTCCTGCTGCATGGCCGCCGCAAGCGCCGCCACACCAGCTGGGCGGCCCTGGTAGTGCCCGATGAGCGTCTTCAAGTAGCGGCGGTCCAGGTCGTCGAGCCCCGACTCGTCGACGCCTTCGAGCTCGAGCGCCTCGACAACGAGCGCCGTGCCAACGTCCTCCATTTCGTGCACCTGAGCGAAGTCGCGCACGCGACGCAACAGTCGGTTGGCGATACGTGGCGTACCGCGCGACCGGCGGGCGATCTCTTCGGCCGCCTCCGCGTCCAGGCGCACACCCAGCAGACCCGCTGACCGACGCACGATGAGCGTCAGGTCGCGCACGGCGTAGAAGTCGAGCTCAAAGTTCAGCCCAAACCGCTCGCGCAGTGGCGACGACAACAGCCCCTTGCGCGTGGTTGCCCCGACCAGCGTGAACGGCTTGAGGGTAATCGGGTAGGCCCTGGCGTATGGGCCCTTTTCGATGATGAAATCGACCTTGAAGTCTTCCATCGCCGGATACAGGTATTCCTCGACCACGCGCGGCATGCGATGGATCTCGTCGATGAAGAAGACGTCGCGATGCTCCAGGCTGGTCAGCATGCCGACCAGGTCGGCGGTACGCTCGAGCGCGGGACCTGAGGTGCTGACCAGGTTGCCGCCCATCTCGTGGGCCACGATGTGCGCCAGCGTCGTCTTGCCGAGGCCGGGCGGTCCGCTCAACAGGAGGTGCTCGAGGGCCTCGCCCCGCTGACGGGCCGCCTGCAAGGCGATCGACAGCCTGCGACGTTGCACGTCCTGGCCGATGAACTCGTCCAGCGTGCGCGGACGGAGCGCCGTCTGCAGCGGCTCGTCGTCTTCAGCCGCAGCCGTTGGGGAGATGAGTCGGTCCACCATGAACGAACCAGGCCGAGTCTACCGGGCGCGCTCCGAGCGGGCCGTTTGCAAACGCAAGAATTGGGTCACGATGTCCTGCACCGACACGACGTCGTCGCGTGCGGCGAGCAGCTGGTCGACACCACGCTGCGCCTCGGCGCGCTTGAGCCCCATCTGCATCAGGAGCGCGATGGCGTCCTCGCGCATCTCGTCGGCCTCGCTCATCTGTCTGCGGGGCACGGCCACGCCGGCAGCGGGCTGCACGAACGGCCCGACCTTCTTGCGCAAGCTGGCGATCATCTTGTCGGCGCCTTCGAGTGTGATGCCTGGCAGGCCGTCAAGATAGGCGCGATTGCCTTGCTGGATCGCCTCGGCGATGGTCTCGACCGGGGCGACCATCGCTCGCGCGGCGACGCGTCCGCCAACCCGCGGGACGCTGATCAGCAGTTGCCAGAACGATTTCTGTCGGGCCGTCAGGAAGCCAAACAGGACGGGCCACGGCTGGTCCCGACCCGACTGCGCGCTCACGAACAGCAGCACGTCGTCGTCCAGGCGGTAGGCCGATGAGAGCTCCTGGTCCACGATCGGTGGCACAAACACCTCGTAGCCGACGGCGCCGGCCTCGACGACGATGGCTTCCTCGTTGTCAGGGACGTGGCCCTTGTAGCTGCCACGCAGGTAGCTGTACATCAGCGCTTCACCAGGCCGGCCAGCGGGTGGGTGCTCTGGTGCAGCGCGGCGACCGCCAGCGCGATGGCATCCGTCTCGTCAAGTCGCAGACCCTCCGGGCTGAGCCCGGTGAGGCGCAGGACCATGCGCTGGACCTGCTCTTTGGACGCGTGGCCGCCGCTCGTCAGGCGCTGCTTGACGGTGGTCGCGGTGAGCGGCACGACACGCAGGCCGGCTTCCTCGAGGACCAGGCAAATGGCGCCGCGCATGTGGGCCATCAGCAGCGCGCTGCGCGGGTGGCGAACGGCTGTGAAGACCTCTTCGAGGGCCACGAAGTCGGGCCGGAATTCAGCCAGAATCTCGCGCAGCTGTCGAGCACCGTTGGCAAGCCTGGCGGGCAGCGCGGCGTCGGTGGGCGGCGCGATGACGCCGTGTCCCAGGACGGTCGCACGGAGACCGACTGGTTCAGCCACGGCCCAGCCGGTGCGGACCAGCCCGGGATCGATGCCTAGCGCCCGCACGGCCGATCCAGGAGGGCGAACATACGTGCTACGCGCGATTATAGGCCCGTCATCAGCACACGATACGGACCGTGACGCGCGACCTCGACACTGAACGTCCCGAAGAGCCACGTTTCGAGCGGTTCGTTCACGCCGGGTGGACCCCAGCCTGCTCGCCAGTACTCCGAGACCACCACCAGCCGCGGCCTGTCGGTCGACAGCTCGGCGATGGTCGCCTCGATCTGAGCCGGTGTTGCCGCGCCGGGATTGAGGTGGTCGAAGCGGGTTGGGTTTCGACGCTCGGCCAGCACGTAGACCAGCGGCGACGTCGGGTAGACGAAGATCGGCTCGCCGGGGTTCGTGCGCTGCTGGACGTCGGTCACAAGCGCATTGAGGTCCGCAGCGGTCTGGGACGGCGCCTCGACGCCTGCGATCGGCGCCCGAGGCTCGGCAATGTAGGCCAGGCGGGACACCAGCGTCGGACTTACCAGCGCCACAGCGCCGGCCAGCGCGGCCGTGGCGAAAACGGCACGCATGCGGCTCAACGCGGCCGCGCCGACCACCAGCAGCAGTGGGGCCGACCAGGCCACATGCAGCGCATCCATGCGTGGGAACTCGGTGAGCAGCAGCGCGGTGCCCGCCAGCAGGTACCAGCGCAGGCGTGCATCGGGCCTGCTGGTCAGCAGCCACAAACCACCAGCCAGGCACGCGACGGGAATCACCAGGGTAGGCTCGGGTGGCGAGAACAGCCCCGCTTCGTTGACCCGGCCGACCAGCACGCCCAGCTCGGCCAGGTGGCTGTCCATGGCCAGGCCAAGTGGCACCAGCCAGGCCAGCGTGACCGCGCTGAAGGCGGCCGTGGGCACCAGCATGTGGCACAGGCGGCGATCCCTCGCCAGCGCGCCCCAGGCGACAATCGCGGCGAGCGCCAGCGCGCCAGTGTTCTGCTTGAAGGCAAAGGCCACGCCGGCGAAGGCGCCGCTCAACGCCAGCCAGCGCGTCGATTGGCCATGGGCCAGGCACCAGGCGGCCAGCACGGCGAACGACGTGCTCAGCCAGCCGGGGTGCGGCTCCCAGCGCACTGGCGCATCGTCCAGCCCGGTGAGCAGGAACAACCCGGGCCCCGCCGCCCAGACCTGGCGCCGAACCAGCGGGCGCGCCATCACCAGCAACAGCACGGCCAGCCCGCCCCGCGCGGCCAGTGCTAGCGCGCGCGGACCCAGCAAGCCGAAGTGCCCGAAAGCAAACGCGTTCAGGTACGCCAGACCTGGTGCATAGAGCGTGGCAAAGTCTCGATAGGGCACCTCGCCCTGCACGACCCGAACCGCCTGTTGGACGAAGTAGCCCTCGTCCAGGTCGTCGATGCCGACCCGCAAAAGCGTGGCTTCGGCCAGTACGCTCATGCACACCAGGCTTACCGCCACGAGAACCGGCACGGTAGACTGGCGGGCCGGGGAGTGGACTGCGAGCTGGGCGATATTGTCCGCCGGGAGGGTGTGATCCACTATGCGCCGCGTCAACATCCAGGCTGCCTTTCTAGGCGAGGGCGGCGAGAGTGATACTGGCGATGAGGAAGGCCTGGCTCTGGCCGTGCGCGGTGGAGAGATCGTGCTGGTTCTGCCCGCCGGCACGCCCGAAACTCGAGCGGTCGAGTTGGCATCTACCTTACGTGGTTCTCTGCGGCTGGAGACGGGCCGTGTGTTGACCTTCGAGATTCATGATGGCGCCGTCGGGGCGTTCTTCGAGGACGAGCCGGTCGAGTTGTTCGATCGGCGCGAGGCCAGCCCGGCAGATGGGCTCTCGAGCGTGAGCGCCAGGCCCGCGCACCGCCAGACGTTCGGTGGGGCGGAGGCGCTGCATGGCGCCGCCGCGGCGGTGCGGGATGTCATGACCACCAACGTGGTCACCGTGACACCTGAGGACACCGTCGACGAGGCCGCTCGGCTGCTGCAGTTCCATGACGTGAGCGGCCTGCCCGTGTGTGACGACGGTCGTCGCGTGGTTGGAGTGGTCAGTGAAGCCGACCTGATCGGCAAGAGCGGGTCAACGGTCGGCGACGTCATGACAGCGCCAGCGGTGACCGTACGTGAAACAACGGGCCTGGAGCACGTCGCCGAGCTGTTGACTCAGCAACGCATCCGACGCCTGCCGGTGGTGGACGGCAAGGGCAATGTGGTCGGTGTCGTGAGCCGCCGCGACGTGCTGCGCTGGGCGGCCAGCCACGCGCCCGAGGTCAGTCGTCCGTCCTGACCGCTTCGGGCAGTCCGGACAAATCGCCTTCCTTGATCATTTCGACCAGCCGCGATCCGAAATAGTCCCAGCGAAACAGGGCCCAGCAGGCACCACAGCGCAGGTCCAGGATGCGGCCAGGCAGCTCTGGCCGCCAGGGTGATGGGGTGCCACCGTCGGCGGCCGCGCGCGTGCTGTAGAGCTGCTCCGGGGAGGGCTCGTCGCGGCCACAGCTCGGGCATCGACGCGGATAGACCATGCTGGCCGGCAGGGTAGCCCGCCCGACCACGTGTTTCAATCTGCCTGTTGGCTCAGCGACCGTCGCGCTTCCAGCGCCGAAAACCACAGGATCCGATCAGCCGTCGCGATGAAGCCCTCGCGTTCGAAGCCTCGTCAGAGAGCTGGCGTCCGCCTGAGTGGTTCGACCG
>CBJLVJ010000229.1:0-5528 GCA_966426465.1 uncultured bacterium
GTGGACGGCGATGAAACACGTTTCCTGGATGGGAGCGGGACCTTGCCGGAGTAAAGGGCCGCGCGATGATTGCGCGTGGGGGCCGGTGCATCTGCCGGCCCCCTTGGCATTGTGCTCACTTACCCGATGCTGGTCGAGATAGAACTTCGCTGCGAAACCTGGACAGCTTGCGAGGCGCTGGCCGAACTGGATGCGTTGGTGCGCTGCCGCCCGAGAATTGGTCAGCCCGAACATTGGTCATGGGTTACGGCTTTCCGGAGCGCTCACCGCGGCAGGAACGCCCGCGGCGTCGTAGCGTGCCTGCGGATGGATGTCGAAGGCGTCTGCCAGGCGTACGAACAGATTGAACAGGGCCCCCTCATAGACCGCCTCGGCAATCTGCTCATCGCTCCACCCAGCACGCCGCAACCCGTCCACCTGCTCATCGGTGATGCGATACGCGTGCTTCGTGAGCGTGCCGACAAACTCCAGCAGCAGCCGCTCGGCAGTGGTGACCGGGATCTGCTCGAGCGGCGTGCCGTCGCGGATCGCCTGCGCCGCCGCCGCAAACTCCTCGCCCTGCAACTGCAGGAACCACGCGTGCGTGCTGAGTCAATAGTGACAGCGATTGAGCGCCGCAACATACGCAGCAATCAGCTCGTGCTGCGCCCGCGTCAGCGCGCCGTCGGTGAAGTGCAGGCGCGAGGCCTCGTTGATGGCCGTCATGAAGTCCGGCCGAAGGCTCATGGTCCGCAGAATGTCGGCGACGCTGCCGCTCTGGGACGTGGCACGAATCTGCGCGAACGCCGAAGCTACGGCGCCGGTCGCGTCAGCGTCCTCGACCCACTTGATGCGCGTCATGGACAGCTCATCATAGCCGGCGGTGTCGTCTGGCCAAGACCCGCTTCCGTCGTCTTCATCGGTCACCGCAGTCAGCCCCGCCAGGTGGTGCGGGCGATCCTCGGACCGGATGTCCTCCGGCAGAACTGAGAAGACCCGCCCCGACGCACGCCTGGTGACCCTGTCCGCCGACGGTCCTGGGCGGCGCGTTCCAGAGCGATCGCCGCAGGGAATTGGGTACCGCAGGCTTTCGTTGCCGAGCTCGAGGCCCGACTGGACCAGAGGCCACTGCTCGATTGATGGCGCACGCTGGTTTGGCGAGGGCCACTGGCTCGTCGGGATCCGCCACGACGCCGGCGACATCTGGATTCGGGACCACAGCGGCTGGGAGACCCACTACCCGAGCTGGTCGCGGCGGTGTGGCGAGGTCCGCTTCAGCGGGTGGGCGGTCGGCGTAGCGACCTGAGGACGCGGCACTCGCCCTGAGAACCGCTTCCGGCGGAGGTGTGCACGCTGACGGTGCATGGTGCGGCCGGTTCCGCGGCGGTCGATCCGGCCAGGAACGGCATTAGCACGGCATCCGGACGGTATTGGCGCGGCATCGGGACGCCCCGTGACGACACTGGGCGCGAGCGGTTGGTATGGACGTCAGCCGCAACTCGGGCGCTCCGGCGCCGCATCACTGGGAGGTCCCTCCTCACATGGACACCGCGCCCATTATCAAGGTCTTCGACTCGCTGCTCACGGCTGGCGCTGGCGTCGGCCTGACCGCCACGGCGTTCTTCGTCATGCTGGCCGGCTACCAGTACATGTCCGCGGGCGGCAGCGTGCGCGCCGTCGAATCCGCCAAAGGCAGTCTCTCGAATGCCTTGATCGGCCTGGCGGTCGTCATCCTGTGCAAAGTCATCGCCGGGCTCGTCGGCAGCGCCCTGGGCGCGCCTGCCACGATCGCAGGTTCGCCCGCCATGGTGCTGGGTCCCCTGGCCTGGACGCTGTGGCTGCTGAGCTAGCAGTCGAGATTCGGAGGAGCACCATGCCTCACCTCTACGAACTGCCCACCCATCTGCAGGTGGAAGACGCGCTCATCGCCGGACTGACCGCCCGGCAACTGCTGCGGCTGATGATTGGCGCATCGCTGGCCTATGGCGTGTGGGACCAGATGGTCTGGCTGCCGCCGGAAGTCCGGCTCGCCCTGGCCGCGGTCCTGGCCGTCATCGGCATACTGTTCGCGCTGCTCCGGCCGGGCGGCCGCCCGCTCGATCAGTGGCTGCTGGCGGGACTGCTCTTTGTCGTGGTGCCGCGCCGGCTGGTCTGGCGACCCGGCGCAGCCTTGCTGGGCCGGCCATCGCGCGATCAGGCAGGCTGGGCCGAGCTCGAGCTCCGCCCCGAATGGCTTGACGCTGACCTACCAGTGTGCACGGAGAGGCGTGAGTCGAGGCCGCCGTTCCCGCTGCGGCTCGTGCGGAAGCGGAGGTCATGACCCACACACTGCCGAATGGGATGCAGGGCGGGGAGGTGTCAGGCCCGCGTGCATCGAACCGGACACCCTGGGGATCAGTCGCGGGACTGCTTTATGACGAGATCTCCGCGAAGCGCTACAGCCCCTTGACTTCGCTGCTTGTCGGATTCGCTGCGACAGCAGTCATCCTGGGGCTGGCGAGGGTGCTGGCTCTAACCATACCCGTGCACACGGTCGTGCTCGGCGTCGTCTGCGGGCTGGTCCTCTACGAGCTTGTCCGCAAGGTCGTGGTCCACAGTGGTTGGCCGCCTTCCCGGACGCGATCGAGGCCGATCGAGTCGGCCGATCTGCCCGCCCCGAGGCATCGGCGATGAGTGCCGCGGTCCAGGCCCGTCTTGACCTGGTTACCCTGGAGGGCGGCGTGGCCTGCTTCGGCACACGCGCGCCGACGCACGCGGTGGCCCTGCTCGACGTGGTCGGCGCCGAGGCCGCGCTGGCCAGCGCCGACGACGCTACCCAGGAGGAGCTCCTGGCCGGCCGCGCCCAGTTCCTGAACGCCCAGACCAGCCCGTTCCAGGTCCTGGTCAGGGCCGAGCCGGTCGACCTCGAGGGACACCTGCGGCGGGTGCAGGTGCGAGCCGAGCTGCTGCCCGAGGCGCTACGAGCGATCGCCCTGGGCTACCTCGGGTTTCTGCAAGCGCTGGCGCAGCAGCGTACGCTGCTTGAGCGTCACTGCTACGTCGTCCTGCCCGACCAGCGGGCCGAGCTTCCGGCTGTTTCTCTGTCGCGCCGGATCAAGAGTCTGCTGGGACTGGGTAGTCACGCCGAGCGGGCCGACGGTCCCGAGGGGGTCTCGACCTCGGTCATGCGGCGGCTCCAGGCGAGGAGCGACCTGGTCGCCCGCCAGCTCGGTCGTTCGGGCCTGCGCACGCGGCGCCTCGACAGCCAGCAGGTGGCCGAGCTGCTGCACCGCTGCTGGTCGCCCGAGCTGGCGCGGGTGCAGCGCCTGCGTGACGAGCTGAGCGCCTACACGACCCTGGTCGTCGGCGCTCGTCATCCTGCTCGTCCGACGGTCGTGAACGAGGCATCGCCAGGACTGCCTGGGCCTGGCGTCGCACCTGATCGCGACGACGAGCGATGGTTCGCGCTGGGTACCCGCAGCCTGGCCGACCTGATCGCGCCCAGCGGCTGCGAGGTGCGCGCCGACCATCTGCGACTCGACGGCCAGTACGCGCGCGTGCTGGCGGTTACGGGCTACCCACGCCTGGTCACGCCCGGCTGGCTGAGCCTGCTGGTGGAGACTGACCTGCCGATTGAGGCAAGCCTGTACGTTCGCCCGCTGGCCTCCGCCGAGATGGTGCGCACCCTGGGCGTACAGATCGCCCGGCTCCAGTCGTCGCGCCTGGCAGCCCTGCGCGGCGAGCGCGTCGCCGATCCCGAGCGCGAGATCGCCCTCGAGGACGCCGAACGCCTGCGCGAACGCCTGCAGCGCGGCGAGGAGCGCCTGTTCGCGGTGAGCCTGTACCTTCTGCTACGAGCGAAGGCGCTGCGCGAGCTGGACGACCTCACCCGTCGCGTCGAAGAGCAGCTCGATGCCCTGCTGGCGCACTCGCGACGGGCGCTGTGGGAGCAGGAACGCGGCTTCCGGAGCTGCCTGCCCGAAGCCCGCGATCAGCTCAGTGTCCCGCGCAACCTGGACACCAGTGCGCTGGCGGCCACGCTGCCGTTCGTCGGCCCGTCGTTGTCGATGGAGAGCGGCATGCTGGTTGGCCTGGCTCGCACCAGCCAGATGCCGGTGCTGCTGGACCCCTTCGACCGGTCGCTGGACAACGCCAACCTGGCTGTCGTGGCCCCCGCCGGCTCTGGCAAGAGCTTCTTCTGCAAGCTGCTGCTGCTGCGCCAGCTGATCAACGGCACCGACTGCATCGCCGTCGACCCCGACAACGAGTACGGCCGCGTGGCCGAAGCCGCCGGTGGCCAGGTCGTCAAGCTGGCCGCGTCCTCCGCCCATCGGATCAACCCGTTCGACCTGCCGCCACCCTCGCCGGAGTCCGGTGCCGATCGAGATCGTTCCGACGGAGATCCGCTCGCCGAGCGGGTGGCGGCGCTGCTGGGCCTGCTCGACGTCATGCTGTGCAGCTCGACCGGTGCATCCGGCCGTTCCGGATCGCTCGACCACCACGAGCGGGCGGTGCTCGACCGAGCGATCTATCGCACCTACGCCGAGGCCGGCATCACCCGCGACGCCGCCACTCACGGCCGCCCGGCACCGCTACTGGAGGACCTGCACGCGGTCCTGAGCCGCATGCCCGGCGAGGTGGCTACCAGCCTGGCCGTGCGACTGGAACGCTACGTGGAAGGTTCACTCGGCGCGGGGCTGTTGGCCGGACCCACCAACGTCGAGCTGGACCGCCGGCTGGTGGTCTTCAACATCCAGCAGCTCGAGGACGAGCTGCGACCGCTGGCCATCCACCTGATCGCCGGCTGGGTCTGGGCGCGCGTGCGGCGCGAGCGACGCCCGCGCTTGCTGGTCATCGACGAGGCCTGGTCGTTGCTGCGCTATGCCGAAGGTGGCGCGTTTGTGGCCGCCATGGCCCGCCGCGCCCGCAAGTACTACCTGGGCCTGGTCACCATCACCCAACAGGTGGCCGACCTCGCCGACGAAGGTTATGGCGAGACGATCCTCAGCAACGCCGCCCAGGTCTTGCTGCTCAAGCAGAAAGCCGACACTATCGACGCGGCCACGGCGCGCTTTCGGCTCACCGCGGACGAACGGCAATTGCTCCTTGGAGCGGATAAGGGCGAGGGTTTGCTGCTGGTGCGCGGCAACCGCATCCCGCTTCAGGTGGTCGCCAGCGACGCCGAGTACGCGCTGGCCACCACCAACCCGCGGGACCTGGAAGAGCTCGCCGCCACCGCTGCCGCGGCAGCCCGACAAGGTCCACCCGTGCCGACGCGGAGCAACGGCGCGGACCACGGGTCGCTGAGCGCAGTCCTGGCGGCGCGTCGCGCGTCCACCGCGCGCAACTTCGATGGAGGAAGTCATGCCGCCGCTCAGTAGCACCGCCCGGCGCATCGACACCGAGGCGCTCAAACGCGAGCGTCCGCTGGCGGACGTCGTCGCCTCGTACGGGATCGCGCTTCGGCGGGAGAGCGCCGGCACTTTTCGCGCCCTCTGCCCCTTCCACCAGGAGCACACGCCCAGCTTCTGGATCGACGCGCGGAACAACTCCGACGAGCACTACTGGTG
>CBJLVJ010000230.1:0-5513 GCA_966426465.1 uncultured bacterium
GGCTGGCAGTCTTCGTCGGCGGCTGGACCTTGCCTGCCGCCGAAGCCGTTTGCGCCGGCCACGACGTGCCCGCCGACCATGTCGCCGATGTTCTCGAACGGCTGGTGGCCAAGTCGCTGGTTCAGGCAGACCAGCAGCCCGAGGGCGTGCGCTACCGCTACCTCGAGACAGTGCGGGGCTACGCGCTCGAGCGGCTCTCAGAGTCGGGGGACAGGCCGCTCATCGAGCGGCGCCATGCGGCATCTATGGTGACCCTGGCTGAGCTTGCCCCGCCCGAGGCGAGCGATGTGCAGCACGCTGCGGTGCTGGAGCCGGAGCAAGACAATCTGCGGGCGGCGCTCAGGTGGGCGCTACGCGAAGGCGACGCCGAGCTGGGACTCCGACTGGCCAGCGCGGCCTTCACCTTGTGGTACTTCCGCGGATGCTACGCGGAGGGATACGCCTGGCTCGAGCGGGTGCTGGCGCTGCCCGCTGCTGCGGAATCCGCGGCCCGAGGCGAAGCGCTTAGCTGGGCTGGCCAGCTCCTTCACTTACAAGGAAAGTACGCGGACGCGGACCAACGGCTCCGCGCCGCACTGGACGAGCATCGGCAACGTGCAGATGCGCGCGGCACGGCTCTGACGATGCTCATGCTTGGCAACGTGTGCCTCTGGCGCGGCGACCTGGCCCAGGCCAGCGCGCTGCACGGCGAAAGCGCGACCCGCCTGCACGATCTGGGCAACCACGCCGAGCTCGTCTCAGTGTTTCAATCAGCTATTGCTCGATGTGAGCTCGGCGACCTGCAGACGGCACGCGGTTTGGCGGCGCGCTGTGAGCTGCTTGGCGTCGAAGGCCAGCGTCCGGTTGCCATCGCGGCAGCGTTGCACCTGCGGGGGCTGATCGCAGCGCGCAGTCGGAGCCCGGCGCAGGCCACGCGGATCATGCACGAAGCGATCGAGCTCGAACGGCGCCTGATGGATCAGCAGCGTCTGGTCGAGACGCTGACTGAGCTCGGACACGCCGAAGTCGAGCAGGGCCACATTGATGAGGCGCTGAGGGCGTTCGGCGAAGCCGTACCGCTGGCCGCGGCTTCTGGTGAACAGATATGCCTGATCCGCGCGCTTGAAGGAGTCGCCCGAGCCGGGGCTGGCCTTCGGCCCGATGTGGCAGTGCAGCTCGCCGCCGCCAGCGCCCGCGTGCGAGCTGAGTTAGGAGCAGTCGCCTGGCCGCACGATCGCGAGGTCTTGCGGACAGCGTTAGTGACGGCGCGCTCCAGGCTGGGATGGGACGCCTACGCGCGGGCCTGGGATACGGGCGAGCTGCTCAGTCAGGTGGCGGCCGTCGCCATGGTCGAAGCGCTTCAGACGACGGACGGTCACGGGGAGCCGCCACGCTGGTCGCATGCGCGCCTGACCAGCCGCGAACGGGAGGTGATTGAGCTGCTCGCTGAGGGGTTGTCGACCAGGCAGATGGCGGCGCAGCTCGTCATCAGCCCGGATACCGTGCGTACCCACCTGGAGCACATCATGGCCAAGTTCGGCCTGCACTCGCGCGTGCAGGTTGTTGCCTGGGCAACGCAGGGCCTGCAGCGCTCAGGTCGGGGATCAGACAGATCACCTGGCTGAGCTAGCCGACCCCTCTCGGCACTGCGTCAGGCCGCGTCGAAACCGCTCGCGAGAGGCAGCGGCCGATCTCCGCAATGACGCGTACCTCTTCGAGAGGTCTCGGCACACAGCCTTCGGCCGCGTGGGGCCGGTCGTCGGGCGAGGCGCCCAGCACGATAACCGGCACTTCGCGCGTCGTGTCGGCCGCCTTCACCTCGTGCAAGAACTCGAGACCGGCCAGCTCCGGCAGGGCCAGATCCAGCAGGATCACGGCGCACGGATGCTGTTCCACCAGGCGGAGACCACTGGCGCCATTCGAGGCGCCCAGGACCGTATAGCCATGGTCGACCAGCACTTCCGTGGTGAACCAGCGTTCCCATCGGTCGTGATTCACGACCACGGCGATCGGTTGCGAGTCGCTCGTCTGCATTACGGTCCATCCCACGCCCAGGTATGTGCGTCCACGCTAGGTGCCCCACCCGGGCGACCACAACCTGCCGAGCGGCGGGTGCTGGTCGACGACTCGGCGGTGGACCGCACCTGGGCGACGCTGTGCCAGATCGATTGGCCAGTACGCCCTGCCAGGTTCAGGCTGGCATGTGGTAGCCGACGCCGGGCTCCGTCAGCAGAAACCGCGGCGCGGCCGGATCGATCTCGATGCGCCGGCGGATGCGGCGGACGAAGGCCCAGACATACTCAACTTCATCTCCGTACTGGCCCCCCCAGGCGGCCTGCAAGATCTGCCGATGTGTGAGCACCTTGCCGGCATTCCGCGCCAGGTAAGCCAGCACGTCGTACTGCTTCGGCGTGAGTGACACGTCAGTGCCAGCCACTCGCACGCGGCGCGCCCCGAAATCGACCTCCAGCTCTGCGTGGCGATACGCCGGCAGCGTGTTGTCGACCGCACATCCAACGCGGCGCAGAATGGCCCGCACGCGCGCCAGGAGCTCGTCCACACCGAACGGCTTGGTCAGATAATCGTCGGCGCCGAGGTCGAGCGCTTTGACCTTGTCATGCTCGCGTCCGCGAGCCGACACCATGATGACCGGAATCTGGCAGTCGCGCCGCAACGCCTCCAACACCTGGAGTCCGTCGGGTCCAGGCATGCCGACGTCCAGCAAGACGAGGTCCAGCGGATACTCCCCAGCCAGTTTGAGCGCCTCGACGCCATCCGCGGCAAGGATCACGTCGTACCCGCGCACTTTGAGGTTGCTCGAGATGTACTTCCGCATCGACTGCTCGTCATCGGTCACCAGAATTGTCGTACGCATCGCTTCACGCCCTCCGCGAGCTTTTGGCTACCGGCAAGGTGAACACGAACGCTGCTCCGCCGCCCTGGCGTTGCTCGGCCCAGATCCGACCTTTGTGCGATTGGATGATGCTTCGGCAGATCGCCAGGCCCAGACCCTTACCCGGCTTGGCCGGATAGCCGCCAGTAGGTTCGCGAAAGAAGGGCTCGAAGATGCGCTCGAGATCCTCGGCCGGGATGCCGAGTCCGCGGTCCTCAATTCGCACGACGACTGCCCTGCCCGCGACTCGCACAATCACCCCGATCGGCTCCGTTGGCGGCGAATACTTGGCGGCGTTTTCGAGCAGATTGACCACGACGCGCTCGACCTGCGACGCGTCGACCCAGACCGGCGGAGCAGCTTCCGGTATCTGAACGTCAAGCGGATGGTCGCCGAGTGAAGACCGCACGCGGGCCACACCGGCCTCGATGATGGCCGCCGGTGGCGTGGCGGCTCGCGCAGTCGGATCGAGTCCGTCGGCGTCGATGCGCGACAGATCCAGCAGAGTCTCGACCAGTTGTGTCAGCCGATCCGCCTCCTGCTCGATCTCCGCCAGGAAATCGCTGCGTGTGTTGGGGTCCCACTCCGCATCGGTGAGTCGCAACGTGCTCACGAAGCCCTTGATGTGGCTGAGCGGTGTGCGGAGCTCGTGCGCGGTTGTCGCGACAAAGGCCTCACGCGCCTGGTTGGCTTGTTCGGCCATGTCGCGCATTCGGCTGTACTCGAGTGACGCAGCGCAGCGCCGCGCGACTCGGTCGGCCAGCTTCAGGTCGTCAGTCGAGTACGTCCGGCTGATGTTTTCCGAAGCAACGCCCAGCGTGCCAACCGTGTGACCGTGAATGCGGAGCGGGATGACGAGCACTCGCCTGAGGCCGAGCTGGCACAATAACCGGGCCCGCCAAACGCCGAATTCAGCTTGAGACCTGGCCCCCCCGTCCGGAACGGTGATGAGCGCGGGTTTGCCGTGGCTAAGGCCACGAGGAAGCTTTCGGCCGGTGGCGCCATAGCGCTGCTCAGCATCACGCAAGATCTGGCCTTTGGCCGGGTCGACGTGGGCGACGGTCGCGGGCTGCACACGTCCCCGGTCGTCCAGCAGGTCGATGACACAGCATTCACCGAACACGCGCAGCATCAAGCGAGCGATGCTCGCAAGCGCGGCGTCGAGGCTGGCTCTATCGGAAGTTGCGTCCAGTGTAGCGCTGACCTGGGCCATCAGCCGGTCGCGTCTCATGACTTCCCAGCGCGCAAGCTCAGCCTCTGTCCGTGAGCGCCGCTCGGCATCGAACAGCCCCGCTCGATAGAGCGCCACGCCACCCACGTGGCCAAGCGCGCGCAGGTAAGCGCACTCGGCCGAGGTGAGGGCGCGGCGACGAAAACTCCAGCCAACCGCGCCCAGAATGACATTGTCGATCAGCAGCGGCAGAACTGCCCAGGGGGCTTCGTCGGCGCGTAAGGCAGCATCTGGAAAACGTCGAATGAGCTCCTCAGGCGACGCTACCCACAGTTCTCGCCGCGATCGAACGACCTCCGCCAGCGGAGCATTCGCCGTCAACGCCAGTCGTCGCGCAGTGTTGCTGGAGTCGGTCATGTCGTCGGTGGCGTACACAACGTGTAGCTCGCGGCGATCGTCCGTGAGGAGTACGAGCATGCCACTCGAGGCGTTGGTGGAGGAGACTCCGGCCTCTACCAGCGTCCTGGCGACCTGGGCTGACGTGACCGCGCGGTCGAGCTTCGCAAGTACCGATTGCACCGTTATCGAGCGGTCGACCGGCTGGGCCACGTGGTGAGCATCGATCCGCGGCGTGATTGACCGCCCAAGCATCATCACTTCCAGTGCCCCTCGATGTCGCCTTATTGCAGTGGGGGCGGTCTGAGCGTCGCCGCTTAGCGAGCCGCCGTCAATCGGCCATTTGGCATGCCCTGATCCGCCAGTCGGCGGCTGCTGATCCCGACGAGCGCTGATCCGACGAGCGCTGTGAAGGCGGCCAGCCGCGGAAGCGCGCGCGCGGCACGTGCCCAGCCGCCGCGCCTGGGCCTGCTAGACTCGGCCGGTGATCGTTCTGGACTGGCTGCTCGAGTCCGACCCCGCCATCCGCTGGCAGGCCTTGCGCGATCTTGCCGATGCGCCAGCAGACATCGTCGCGGCGGAGCGCGCCCGCGTGGCGACCGACGGTTGGGGTGCCCGGCTGCTGGCCTTGCAGGACGAAGACGGCCAGTGGGAGGGAGGCGCATTGTTCCCCGCGCGGAGATCTGAATCCGCTACCGGCGAGCAGCCCAGCGGCCAGCCCTGGACCGCCACGGCATACAGTCTCGCGCTGCTGCATGACTTCGGTGTCGACCCGCACTGTGAGAAGATGCGCCGGACCGTGAGGCAGGTCAGAGAGCATTGCCGTTGGGAGCACGCCGGCCAACCGTTCTTCAGCGGCGAGGTCGAGCCGTGCATCAACGGCATGACCGTCGCGCTGGGTGCGTACTTTGATCAAGATGTCGGTGGCGTGGTCGCCCGGCTGGTCCGTGAGCAGCTCGAGGACGGCGGATGGAACTGCGAGGTGGAGAACGGTTCGGTTCGCTCTTCGTTCCACAGCCCAATCAGAGTCCTGGAAGGGCTGTTGGCCCACGAGCGCGCAACGGGTGGCTCGGC
>CBJLVJ010000231.1:0-5508 GCA_966426465.1 uncultured bacterium
TTATGCGCCGGGGAGGTCGCCGCTCTTGCGCGCCTGGAGGATGTCGTTGTAGGCGGCGCGGGGCGTGCCGTCCGTGTTCGTGATGGCCCACCAGTATTCCTCGCGCTCGGGCGTCCAGGCCGGATCAGGCAAGGTCCACAGCGTCATCACGCCGATCCATGGCTGCCAGTGCTGGCGGGCGTAGGCGAACGCCTTGAGGATGTTCGTCCCTTTCTTGTCCTCGCTGACAGCGAACCAGCTGTAGTTGGGGTGAATGGTGTCGGCCGTCCAGCCGAACTCGAGCAACCACACGCGCTTGTCGGAGTCGCCGTTTTTGACCATCACATCGCGCAACTGCTCGATGCGGCGGAAATAGAAGCTGGGGTGAGGAAAGTTGGGTAGCGAGTTCAGTGCCGCGTCGACCTCCGGCGCCTGCACGTTGCCGTGCGCGCCAAGCACGTCGTACTTGCCCTTCATGCCAGCGTCGTACAGCCACTGCAGATACTGCGCGTCGTCGGCCGAGTGCCCGTTGTTCACGCCGGTCGGCGACAGGCCAGCCGTGATGACGGTTACGGCCGGATCGGCAGCCTTGGCGGCCGAATAAGCGCCATCCAACAGCCGCACGTAGTCGGCCGCCTGTCGGCGATCGATCGTGGCGCCACCCCACTCGCGATCCAGATTGACCTCGTTCCACACCTCGATTGCCGCCACCCGACCGACGCGAGAGGCAGACCCGTAACGCGAGACAAAGGCTGAAACGAAATCGAAGTAGTCCTGGTAATTGTCCGGGGGACCATTTGTCGCCTCGTCTTTGCGGGCCCACGCGGGTTGGAAGTCGAGCCGCGCAATGATCTGTACACCGGCACTGGCACTGGCTTGCACGACACGATCGGCTTCGCTCCAATCGAAGCAGCCTTTGCAGGCGCCCTCGATCTGCCGCCACTGGAACAACGTCTTCTGCCAGCGGAAGCCGGCGTCGGTGATCAGCCGCAAATCGCGCCCGGTGGTGTCGGGATGGCCCCACAAGAACGCGCTCATGCCGTAATCCGGGCTATTGACGAGAATGGGCAGGGTAGCCGTGGGCGGCGGAGCCACGGGCGATTGCACCGTGAAAGCGTCGCCGAACGTGGTCGCCCGTAGCGCTCGTCCCGACGGAACCGCGCGCAGCAGCGGACTACTGGCGGCCTGGGCGGCCAGGTCATCCGGCAGAAGCTGGCCCGTCAGCAGACTCTTGAGGTAGTCGGTGAGCAACAGCGCCTGGGTGCAGTGGCAGCCCCGGTCGTAGTGCATCACGCCACGTTGGAAACGCAGGTAGATGAACTCGTGATTGTTCGGATCGACGGCGGGCTTGCTGGTCGGCAGGCCCCACAACTGCAAGTTCAGCAGTGGCAACAGGTTGGGGTCGCCATTGCCCTGGGGGAAGGCTTCCCCGAGGCCGACGGTGTTCTGGAACGTGCTGAAGAACTTGACCGGCTCGCCCTCGAAGGACTCGGGTGCGTTGGCCTTGACGAAGTCGATGGCCTTCGCCGCGAACGACGGATCGGACGCCGGCGGCGCCGCGGCGGTAAGCGCGGGATCGGGCAGCGGCACAGTGGTGCCCTGGAAATGGTTGTAGGGCAGTAATCCCTCCTCGAGCACGTTCAGGGTGCCGACGCCCTGGTCGCCGCACTGTTGCATCGCCAGGCGCTGGAACAACTGCGTCTGGCAGCCAAAGAACGTGAACTCGCGGCTGACCGGGTAGCCAAACGTGCGCACTCCGCCGCGCTTCTGGAAGAAATCCCAGAATGTGTCGCGGTCAATTCGGAACCGCGTCTGCTCGAAGAAGCGCGCATCGCCGGACGCCGCGCTCGCCGCTGGAGTGGCCGAGGTGGCAGCCGGCGCAGCGCCTGAGGACGGCGCCCAGCGGATCGCGTCTGCGATGACGATGCCGTCGGCCTTGTCGGACAGTCGTACACCCTGGTTCGCGCCAGGGCTGAAGCTGAAGGTGCCGAGCGACTGCCAGTCGCCACCGTTCGAGCGCTGGTCGACGGCCACCGAGGCCGAGCCGCCGGCATGCGTCACCACGTACGTGGCGTTGCTCGCGCGATTGGACCCACTCGTCCAGCGAGCGAACACGGTGTAGCTGCCGGCGCTGGCTGAGGCTGGAAAAAGCCACGTGACGCTGCTCGAGCCGTCGCCGGCAACGCGGTAGTGGTAGCCGCTGCCAGAGAAGCCGCTCGAGGCCGATGAGGTGGCCCATTCGCCGGTGATCTGTACGCTCGGCGCTGCGTCGTCGACGACCAGGTCGTCCGCGAACGCTGGCCGTGCCGCGGGCGCCACAAGCAACAGAAGCGAAAACAATCCGGCCAGGAAGCGCATGCCCCCCAGCGTATGCCCGGCGTCGCGCCGTGGACACCCTGGCGGCGTCACGGCTGGCTTACGTACGTGTGACACGCTTGTGCTCATGCACGCCCCCTATCCGCCCTATGGGCTTGCCATTGTGCCCGATCCCGCGATGGCATGGGCGACGACGTGTCAAAGCAGCTAAGATCGCGGTGATGTCCACCGTTCGTGTCGTGGCCGAGCGCTCGATCGCGGCCTCGCCAGACGTGGTCTACGCGTGCATCGCCAATTACCAGGAGCATCACCGACCAGGCGGCTTTCTCCCGCCGAGCTTTTCGGACTTCAGGGTGGAGCGCGGCGGAGTTGGCGCCGGCACCGTCATCAGCTTCAAGATGACCCTGGGTGGTCAGACGCGCAGCTCGACCCAGACCGTCAGCGAGCCCGACCCTGGACACGTGCTGGTGGAGTCTGGCAAAGGCATCACGACCACGTTCACCGTCGAGCCTGATGCGGCGGGATGCCGGGTGCGCTTCGACACACGGCTCGAGGCGAGCGGCGTCGAGGGCCTCATGACGCGCTTGTTTGCGCCGCGGCTGCTGCAGCCTGTCTACCAGGACGAGCTGCAGCGGCTCGAGACCTACGCACAGCAGGTGGGCACAGCGCACTCTCGCTGATCACGTCGCTGGGCCGACGCACGGCGTCGCGCTACAGTCAAAGTACAGCAGGGCATCCTGCGATGGATTGGCTCCAGGCGCCTGACTACTGGCTGGCCCGCTGGGTCTCCGAGCGCTTGCTCGGGGCGATCTACCTGCTGGGCTTTGTGGCAGCGGCGAAGCAGTTCCCGGCTCTGCTGGGCGAACACGGACTGCTGCCGGCGCCGCGCTTTCTGCGCGTGGCGCGCTTCCGCGAAGCGCCCAGTCTGTTTCATCTGTACTACTCTGACCGTCTTCTGGCGGTGGTCGCCTGGACAGGCGTCGCGCTGTCCGCGCTGATGGTGCTCGGCCTGCCGCAAGCCGGGCCGGCGTGGATGCCGATGCTGGCGTGGCTGACGTTGTGGGCGCTGTATCTGTCGATCGTCAACGTCGGCCAGACGTTCTACGCCTTTGGTTGGGAGTCGCTGCTGCTGGAGGCCGGTTTTCTAGCGATTTTTCTGGGGCCGGCGAGCACCGCGCCGCCGACGCCAATTCTGTGGCTGCTACGCTGGCTGGTCTTCCGCGTCGAGTTTGGCGCCGGGCTGATCAAGATCCGCCACGATCCGTGCTGGCGCAACCTGACGTGCCTGTACTACCACCACGAGACCCAGCCGATGCCCAATCCGCTGAGCTGGTGCTTCCACCACCTGCCAAAGTCGATCCACCGATTGGAGGTACTCGGCAACCACGTCGCCCAACTGGTGGTCCCCTTCGGACTGTTTGCGCCGCAACCAGTCGCCGGGATCTGTGGCGCGATCGTCGTCATCCACCAGGTGTGGCTCGTGCTGTCAGGCAATTTCGCCTGGCTGAACTGGTTGACGCTGGCCGTTGCGCTGGTGGCCTTCGACGATCGGCAGCTTGGGCTGGTGCTGCCCATCCGGCATGACGGCCTGGAGTCGCCGGCGGGCTGGTATACCGCGGTCGTGCTCGCCGGGACGGCGCTGCTGCTGGTGCTGAGCTACTGGCCCGCCCGCAACCTGCTCTCGCGCAACCAGGTGATGAACTTCACGTACAACCCGATCCACCTGGTCAATAGCTACGGCGCGTTCGGCAGCATTACGCGCGAGCGCCACGAGGTCATTCTCGAAGGAACCAGCGATCAACACCCGACCACCGCGACCGTGTGGAAGGAGTACGAGTTTAAAGGTAAGCCTGGTGATCCACGCCGCCGTCCGCCGCAGGTGGCTCCCTACCACTTGCGCCTGGACTGGCTGATGTGGTTCGCGGCAATGTCACCTTCGTTTGCCAATGCGTGGTTGCTGCCGCTGGTCGTCAAACTGCTCGAAAACGACCAGGCCACGCTGGCGTTGCTGCGACGCAATCCCTTCCCGGAGCGCCCGCCGGCGTCGATCCGCGCCAGGTTGATGCACTACCGGTTTACGACGTGGCGCGAGCGCAGACAGTCGGGCGCCTGGTGGGTTCGCAAGCCGCTCGGCGTGTATTTGCCGTCCGTCCGCCTGGATGGCGCCGGCGGCGAGCAGCTGGTGGCCGCCCACGGGGCTGAATCGAGGTCCCGTAGACCCTAACCCTTGACGACGACGATCTGCTTGAGGGTGTGGACGGGCTGGGTCAGGTCCGCCTGGGCAGCCATCACGGCGTCTATGGGCTTGTAGGCGGCGGGCGATTCGTCGATCACATCCGGGTCCCTGCGGAACTCGACGCCCTCGAGCGCGGCCAGGTGCTGGTCCATGGTGATCGTCTTGCGCGCCATGTTGCGGCTCATGACACGACCAGCGCCGTGCGAGCTGGTCTTCAAGGCATCGGGATTGCCGAGGCCGCGGGTAATGAAGGAGCGGGCGCCCATCGAGCCCGGAATGATGCCCATCACGCCGCGGCCAGCGTCGACCGCGCCCTTTCGCGTCAGCAGTCCGGGCGCGCCGAAGTGCTCTTCCCTCGCGATGTAGTTGTGGTGGCAGTGCGTGGTTTCCTGCGGGACCACCAGGTCTTGCGCCGCCACTCCGCCCAGCGCCGCGGCGACACCTTCGACGACGTGTCGGAACATCAGCAACCGGTTCTGCCAGGCATAGTGCTGTGCCCACTCCGCGTAGCGCATGTAATCAGTGGCGAGCTCTGTCCCAATACGCAAGAAGCCCAGCTCGGGATCGGCCAGCTTGATGCGCTCGCGCTGCATTTCCATCGCGGCGCGACGGGTGAAGAACGTGCCAATCTTGTTGCCGATACCGCGGCTTCCCGAGTGGAGCATCAGCCAGATGCGTGGATCATCCGACTGGGGCTCGTCGAGCTCGACACAGACCTCGATGAAGTGGTTGCCGGTGCCAAGCGTGCCGAGGTGGTTCGCAGCGAACGGGTGGGCGAGCTCTGACCACTTCTTCGTCATGGCGCGGTAGCCCTCAGCGAGGTGCTCTTTCCAGATCGCCGTTACGTCCTCGGGCACACGGCCCCAGGCGCCCCGGTCGCCTGCCTGACCCCGGTTGGTGCGCCCGACGGGGACTCGCCGCTCGATCTCCGCGCGCACGCTGGGCAGGTCGGCGAGGTCGGATCGACGCAGGCGCAG
>CBJLVJ010000232.1:0-5493 GCA_966426465.1 uncultured bacterium
CGTGCGATCGGCGTCGGCTCGTCGATGTGGTACAGGTGGATGCGCCGCCCAACCTCCTCGATCCAGTCGATGACGTCGTCCATAGCTGAGGCGAGATTGCTGATGTCGTCGCGATCGAGCGGCGTCACGAAGGTGCGGTGCAAGGCGCCGAAGACCTCGTGGGTGATTTCGTCGCCGGTGTGTTCGATGTCCTTCAGGTGGCGCGCTTTGCGCTCGATGTCGACGTAGTTGTGGAGGAGGTCCTCCAGCAGACGCGCACCGTCGAGGGTATTCTCGGCGCTCCTGTTGAACAGGTCGAAGAAGCGCGCGTCTTGTGGGATGAGCCGAAGTCTGGCGAGCATGTTTCGTTGCGTCCTAAGTATGACGGAAAGGTTGCGCCGATCTCCTGCCGTGCCGCCCACAGGACGGCCAGGCGGCGATCGAGTTCACCATCGAAATAGGCGTCGGCCCTGCATGGGCCGCGATCGTAGAATGTGGCGATGCGCGACTGGCCGGCGACACCGACCGCGGACAAGCTGGCAGTGCCCGAGGATCGCGAAAACCACGTGCTCGACGTATACCTGGTAGAGGGGCGGCCGGTGGACTTGCGTCTGGATGGCGAGTCCGTGTTCCCGGTGTGGTTCAAGCTCGAGTTCAAGGAGAACGGCCAGGTGTCGGCGAAAGTCAAAGGCCTGCGTCTGGCGACTCGGTTTGGTGACGCGATCAACATTCATCACGGCTCGAGCCACTAGTTCCGTGTAGCGATCGACCCCGGGCTCTGGCGTAAAGCAGAGCTCGGGGTCGACCTGAGTGAACCGACGGGTGGCGCTTAGCGTGCCTGCACGGTCACGCTAGCGGTGTTGTTGGACAGGCGGGTGTCAACGTTGGTCTCCGACACGCTGGCAACCTCGGTGTAGATGCCAGGCGTGGTCGGGGCGTTGACCGAGATGACCACGAACGAGCTCGCCCCACGCGCCAGGCTGCCGATCTGGCAGCTGACCACGCCGGCGGCCTGAGAGCAGTTCGGGCTCGCCAGGACGAAGGTCTCGCCTGCATGGAGCGCATCCGTCAGCGTCACTCCCGAGGCCGTCGCGTTGCCATTGTTCTTCACCTGGAAGACGTAGGTGATGGGTTGGCCCACGCCAGCCGAGTTGGGCACGGCGGAACCGGTCACCTGTACGTCCGTGGGCAAGGGCCCAGTCACCACAGCCGCGGCCGGCGTGACGCTGTTGGACGCCGCCGAAGCGGCGCTGGTACCCACCGCGTTGGTCGCGGTGACGGTGAAGGTGTAGCTCGTGCCGTTGGTAAGACCCGTGACGGTCGCGCTCGTGGCTGGGGCGGCGACGCTGACGCTGGTCGCCACGGCCGGCTGAGCGCCATTGGCGGTGGCCACACTGAGCGTATAGCTGGTGATGGCGCTGCCGCCGTCACTGAGCGGCGCGGTCCACGTGACGGTCGCCTGCGCGTCACCGGCCGCAGCCGTGACGCCTGTCGGCGGGGTGGGCACGGTGATGATGACCGGCCCCGTGGGCGTAACGCTGTTGGACGGCGCCGAGGCGGCGCTGGTGCCCACGCCATTCGTGGCGGTCACCGTGAACGTGTAACTGATGCCGTTGGTCAGGCCCGTCAGCGTAGCGCTCGTCGCTGGCGCCGCGACCGTGACGGTGGCGCCCGCCGGGCTGGACGTGACGGTGTAGCTGGTGATGGCGCTGCCGCCATCGGACAGCGGCGGTGACCAGGTGACACTCGCTTGCGCGTTGCCAGCCGTGGCGTTGACCGTCGTCGGCGCGGCGGGCACCGTGGCCGGCGCCGGCGCTGGGGCGGTTGCCAGTACCTGAAACGGCAGCCGCGAGCTGATGGTCGTGAACAAACCGCCCGCCGTGGCGCATGGCGTGCCTGGCGCAATGGCGGCGAGCAGCCCGGTGCAGCCCTGGGCGACCGCGGTGTTGAGCTCGGTGCCGACCTGGGTCGGGATACCAGTAAAGCTGAGCGTGGCACTGGCGCCCGGGGCAAGGTCGCCCATCGAGCAAGCGAAACCAGTGATACCGTTGGCGCGCGTCCGTGCGCACAGGTCCGGATTGCCACCCGGACCGAGCAGGGTGACGATGCTCATGCCCGCCGGCAACGTGTCGCCAAGCGTGACTCCACCCGCGAGGGCCGGTGTCGTGTTGGTGACGCTGATGGTGAACGTCGCCGGCTGCTTGGCTACGATGGGCGCGCTCGAGATCTGCGTCACTTGCAGTGCGCCAGCCGTAACGATGCTGTCAGCGAAGGTGGGAATGGCCGACATCGCGACGGTTCCCAGCAGGGCGAGAACCAGGACGAGGCGGGCAAGGATGCTTGGTAAGGTGCGCGTACCTCCAGGTGAGGTCATAGTTCAGCAGTTTTCTCCACTCAAGTTCATGCACAAGCGTGGGGCTGAACGCAGACGGCACCAGATAGGGCGCGCACAGACCACCTGTGGAGCGACCACACGTCGCGGGTGACGTTGTCGCTTCGCAAAGAGTCCGCGTATTTGGGGCCTGGATACGGGGGCGGGTGGCGCGGCGCTGCCCAGCCCTGGAACTGCCTCGTTTTTATGCGGGTCGGCGGGTAGCCTGACCCTGCCTCACAACTCAAGCCGAGCATCGCATCTCCCAACGAGCGGCGCCCACGGCCGTGCGTCCGAAGTAGATCGGACCTTGGTCCGACCGTTAAGGGCTGCTACTGAGCCTGCGCAACCCTTCGCGGCCTGGCGGCACAGGTGAAACCAACGCGAGCATGATTCGCCCCTCGGCGCGTCTCAACAGCTCGCGGGCGTGATGCCGGGCGGCCGTGTTGCCAAGCCAGGGCGACCAGTAGGCCTTCATCGTGGCGACGACGAGCGACGTCCGGACGGAGTCGGCCGGGTCATGCGGGCAGTACAGCAGGTCGAGCACGGTCACAGGCCCACCATTCGGCCCACCCACCGGCTGCTCGTAGCGGATGTCGACCTGACCGAAACCCAGTCGCGCGAACACCTGCCGCCGTACCCATGGGTCAGAGCCGGCTCGCCGCTCCCTTTCGAGCTCGGCAGCCGACATGCGGGTGGGATTGACCACGTCGATAAACACGCCCGGCGCGCGGCCACCAGCCGCCTGGTCAAGCAGGCGGAAACGCTCCTCGTGCATGCGACGCGCGATCCCGCGACCGCGCAGCGTGCGCTCCACCCCCATGAAACTGGAAAACCCACTACCAGCCTCAGCCAACCAGTGGAACAGAGTGCCACCGACCACCTGTCGATCGACCTCGGCGACAACGAGGAAGTTGCGCCGCGAACCAGTTTGAGCGTCGCCGCTGAGCAGCCGCGGGATGTATTCGGCTGGAATCAGCGTCTCGGGCGCGAAATAGGCCGCGCGCTGCATGCGGCCAAAACCCGCGATGGCAGGATCGCGCGGGTCGATGACCTCGCGGACGACGAGTGCCGTGCTCATCGGGCGAGCCGTCGGGCTGTGCGCCGGCGAGCCCCGATCACCGGCGAGCCCTGCTCAACGGATCAGCGCGTGTGAGGCGCACTGCTCGGCCTCGCATTCCAATGGATTGTCGGCGTAACCGTGGCGGGCATGCAGCCACAGGTACACGGGCAGAAAGAACGGACCAAAGACTTCGTACTGGCGCGAGTGGTGGCTTTCGTGCACCAGCAAGCGCGGTGTGATCGGGATAGCGCTGGTGATGACGCGCCCGAACGTGATGGCGCCGAAGCCGCGACGCGTCAGGAACAGGTACGCCAGGCCGCGATTCGATTGCGCCACGAGCAGCCCATCGCACGGCCTCGGCAGGGCCAGCGAAAGCACGGCGAACAGCACGCCGATCACGCTGTTGGGCAGGCTCCACATGAAGCCGAGCCAGGTGAAGTGCCGCGTTCGGCAGCCCACCGTTAGTATGTCGCCGACCTGGCAATGCTGCGGCTCGACCACCTTCGCAAAGACTACGGCGGACAGCGCGTGCTGGACGACGTCTCGCTCGTGCTCAAGCCCGGCGAGCGGGCGGCGCTCGTCGCGCCCAACGGCGCAGGCAAGTCGACCATGCTCAAAATCGCCGCCGGGCTCGAGGAGCCGGACGCCGGACGCGTCATCCTGCCGCCCGCGACGGTGGTGGGTTACCTGGCCCAGGACGCGGGCGTGCAGCCTGGCCGGTCCCTGCATGACGAGGTGCTCAGCGCCGTCGCCGACCTTCTGGCGATCGAAGAGTCCATGCGCTCGCTGGAGCACGAGATCTCTGAGGCGACGGAGGACGGCCTCGACGCGCTTGTTCACGAGCACGCCCGGCTCCAGGAGGAATTCGAGCGCCGCGGCGGCTACGCTATCGAGGCTGAGATCGGTCGCGTTCTCAGCGGGCTGGGCTTCACCGAAGCCGACCGCGAGCGACAGACGAACGAGTTCTCGGGCGGCTGGCAGATGCGCATCGCCCTGGCGCGCTTGCTCCTGGGCCGACCCGACGTGCTTCTGCTTGACGAGCCCACCAACCACCTCGACCTGGCAGCCACGGAGTGGCTCGAAGAATACGTGAAGGCCAGTCGTGCCACGATGCTCATCGTCAGCCACGATCGGTACTTCCTCGATTCCGTCGTGCAGCGCGTCTTTGAGCTGCGCGGCGGGCGCATCGAGACCTTTCCGCCGGGTAACTACTCCGCCTATCGAAGCGAGCGCGAGCGCCGCGACGAGGCGCTGCAGGATATTGCCCAACGCCAGCAGGAAGAGATCGAGCGTGTCGAGGCCTACATCCGGCGCTACAAGGAAGGCAACCGGGCGACCATGGCCAAGAGCCGCGAGAAGATGCTGGCGCGACTCGAGGCTCAGCGGGTCACCGCCCCGCGCGCCGACCGCGTCGTCAAGTTCACGTTCCCAGGCTGTCCGCCGAGTGGGCGCGAGGTCGTCACCCTGTCACGTGTCCGCCGCGCGTACGGTGAGCGGACAGTGCTCGAGGACGTATCGCTGGTCATCGAGCGCGGCGAACGGGTGGCCTTGATCGGCCCCAACGGCGCGGGCAAGTCGACCTTGTTGCGGCTTCTGGCGGGCAGGGACCGGCCCACCCGTGGCTCGGCATCGCTCGGGGTCGGCGTGCGCCCCGCTTACTTCGCGCAAGACCAGGCCGAACACCTGGATGCCGCCAATACCATCTTCGACGAGGTCTACCAGGCCGCGCCAGCGACCTGGGACATCCAGGCGGTGCGCGACCTCCTGGGACGCTTTCTGTTCAGCGGCGAGGACCAGTTCAAGTCCATTGCCACGCTCTCGGGTGGCGAGCGAAGTCGTGTCGCGCTTGCCAAACTGTTGCTGCGCGCCAACAACCTGTTGCTGCTGGACGAGCCGACGAACCACCTGGACGTCGCCACGCGCGAGCGGCTCGAGTAGACGCTGAGCGCCTACCAGGGCACGCTCGTGGTGGCCACGCACGATCGCTATCTGGTCCATCGGCTGGCAACCAGGGTGATCGAGGTCGCTGAGGGCGCAATCCACAGCTACCCCGGCACGTACGCGGACTACGTGCGGGCCA
>CBJLVJ010000233.1:0-5490 GCA_966426465.1 uncultured bacterium
AGCTGAGCTGCGCCGCGGCCGAGGGCTTCGTCCATGCCGAGACCTTCAATCGCCGTCTGGCGCCTGACAGCACGTCCGGTCGGGTGGCATCGTCGCATCAGGTGGTGAACCTGGCCGATGCTCCCGCCGAGCCGACCTGGACGTTCAATCGCGAGTTCGGCGAGCGCACCGGCCTGGGCGCCTATCTGGGTGCCGGGCTGTGGCGCGCTGGCGAGTCGCTCGGCGTGCTCGAGATCATGCGCCAGGTGGGTTACCGCTTCAGCGAGCTCGAGGAGCAGCTGCTGGTCAGTCTGGCAAACACGGTCGCCGTGGCGGTCAGCAACGCGCGCACCCACGCTGCCGTCGAGCAGCTCGCGCGAGAAGCTGAGCAACGCGCCCAGGCGGTGGCCGAGTCCGAGCGGGTGCTGAGGTCGGTGTACGCCGCGATTGGCTCGGGCGTGCTGGTATTCGATGCTGCGGGCATCATCATCCACGCGAACGCCGCCGCCGAGGAAATCCTGGGCCACACCGCCGCGGCGCTGCTCGGCAGCACATCGGACGATGTACAGCCGTCGGTGCGCGAAGACGGATCTCCACTTCCGCGCGACCAGCGCCCGGTGACGCAGGCGATGCGCACGCGCTCGGCACAACGCAAGGTCGTGCTCGGCATCGTCCGTCCGGACGGCCGGCGGCGCTGGCTGCAGATGGATGCGGTACCGCTGTTCGGGCCTGACGGGGCCATCACGCGGGTGGTGGCGAGCTTCATCGACATCACCGATCAGAAGCGAAACCAGGAGGCGCTTCGTCGGCGTGACGCGATCCTGGAGGCGGTGGCGTTCGCTGCCGAGAAGCTGCTCACCACGCCCGAGTGGGAACACGGCATCGACGAGGTCCTGGCCCAGCTCGGGGCGGCTTCAGCCGTCAGCCGCGTCTACATCGTGCCGGTCGGCGACGATCGGACCGAGGCCGGCGAAGGCAGCCTGCACCAGTGGATCGCGCCCGGGGTGCTGCCACGCACCGACGGTCTGCAAGGGCCGTACCTGGCCGCTCGGGGTCTGGGGCGCTGGGAGGCGGTGCTCCAGGCCGGCGGCATCGTCGAGGGACGACTGCGCAGCTTTCCGCCGGACGAGCAGGCGATGCTCGCGGCTCAGGGGGTGTGCTCGCTGGTAGTCGTGCCGATTTTTGTCGGTTCGCAGTGGTGGGGCTTCATCGGTTTCGACGACTGCGACGAGGAGCGCAGCTGGCCAGCCAGCGCGGTCGAGGTGTTGAAGTCGGCGGCCGGCACGATCGGCGCGGCAATCTTGCGCCGCCGCGCCGAGGCCGAACGCTTGCAGCTCGTGCGAGAACAGTCGGCGCGCGTCGAAGCGGAGGCGGCCCAGCGACGGCTCGGCTTCCTGGCCGACGCGAGCCAGATCCTGGCGGGCTCACTCGACTACGAGAGCAGCTTGCAGGGTGTGGCTGACCTGATCGTGCCGGAGCTTGCCGCGGCGTGTTTCGTGGATGTGCTCGATACCGACGGCTCACTGCGACGCGTCGCGTCGGCGACGGCCGACGACTTCGACGTCGGGGCTCAGCCGGGGGTGAACCAGCTCATCGATGCGACCGTCAGCCGCGGCAAGGCGCGGCTGAGGTCGATGATGCTGGCCGCACCGCTGCTGACCCGCTCGGGCAGCGCCGGCGCCATCGCCTGGGTCGGGTCGGCCCGGCGAGCGCCGTTCGTGCCCCAGGACCTCGATCTGGCCGACCACATTGCCCGCCGGTGCGCGCTGGCCATCGACAACTCGCGCCTGTACCGCGAGGCGCGCACCGCCGTGAGCATTCGCGACGAGTTCCTGTCCGTGGCTGCCCACGAGCTCAAGACGCCCATGACCAGCCTGCGGGGCTACGCGCAGCTGCTGGCCCGCGAGTTCGAAAAAGGCGAGGTGGCCAATGTGGAGCGGGCTCGACGGGCGGCGGTGACCATCCAGGTGCAGTCGGACAAGCTGGCCCGGCTGGTGAGCCAGCTGCTGGACGTCTCGCGCATCCAATCGGGCAAGCTGGCCGTGGAGCGCAAGCTCTCGGATCTCAGCGCGCTGGTGCGTGACGTCGTCGAGGCGGTGCGCGGCCAGCTCAAGGAGCACATGCTGGTCGCGCGGTTGCCCGCCGAGCTGTGGGTCTCGATCGACCCGTTGCGCATCGAGCAGGTCGTCACCAACCTGATCGACAACGCCATCAAGTACAGCCCCGAGGGAGGCCAGATCGACGTTGTGCTGGGCTGTGACGAGGACGAACGGAAGATCCGGTTCAGCGTGCGCGATCGCGGTGTGGGTGTGCCGGTGGAGCACCGCGCGCACATCTTCGACCGCTTCTATCAAGCGCACGCCGGTGGTGCGCTGACCAGCATGGCCGGCATGGGCCTGGGGCTGTACATCAGCCGCCAGATTGTCGAGCTTCACGGCGGCACCATTCGCGCCGAGTTCCCCGATGATGGGGGTACGCGGATCGTGGTGACGCTCCCGAGCTAACGCTAGCGCAGGCGTGGGTCGAAGGCGTCTCGCAAGGCGTCGCCCATCAGGTTGAAGGCGAGCACGGTGGCCAGGATTGCCAGGCCGGGGAAGGTGGCGATCCAGGGCGAGTCGATCACGTAGTTGCGTCCCGACGAGAGCATGTTGCCCCAGTCGGGCGTGGGCGGCTGGGTGCCGAGCCCGAGGAAGCTCAAGCCGGCCGTGTCGATGATCGCGCTGCCGACGTTGAGCGTGGTCTGCACGATGACGGGCGCGAGGGTGTTGGGCAAGACGTGCTGCCACATCACGCGTCCGTCGCGCGCGCCCATGGCCCGCGCCGCCTCCACATAATCTCGGGCGCGCACCGAGAGCACCGAGCCGCGCACCACGCGGGCGTAATACGGCACGTACACGATGGCGATGGCGATCATGGCGTTGCGCAGGCCCGGACCGAGGATGGCCACCACGGCTATCGCCAGCAGCAGGTAGGGAAACGCCAGCACCACGTCCATGGTGCGCATGATCACGCTGTCGGCGCGGCCACCGTAATACGCCGCGACCATCCCGAGCGCCAGGCCGACGGCCAGGGCAATGGTCGCCGCCGTTGCGCCCGCCTGTAGCGACGCTTGCGCGCCCCAGATGATCCGGCTCAGCACGTCGCGCCCCAGCTCGTCGGTGCCCATCAGGTGGGCGGGGTTGGGTGGCTGCCGCTCCACGCGAAAGTCCTGCCGGACGGGGTTGTACGGGCTGACCTGGCCGGCAAAGACTGCCGCGGCAATGACCACGAGCAGGACAGCGGCGCCTGCGACGCCCGTTTTCGAACGCAGGAACCGACGCCGCGCCGCCGACCAGGGCGTGATCGAGGGACGGACGCTGGCGGTGGCCGACGCCCGGTCGGGCAGGGCGGGCGGGCTCAGCGGCTCGGACGAAACACCCACGTCAGGTGTAGCGAATGCGCGGGTCGAGCGCCGCGTAGAGCACGTCGACGATCAGGTTGATCGCCACGACGAACACCGCGACCACCACGACCGTGCCCTGAACGACCGGATAGTCGCGCGCCGTGATGGCGGTGACGACGTATCGCCCGACACCTATTCGTCCGAAGACGGTCTCGGTGAGCACCGCGCCGCTGAGCAGCGCGCCAAGCTGCAGGCCAATCACGGTGATGACCGGGATGAGCGCGTTCTTGAGCGCATGGCGCAACACGACCGCGTTGTCGCGCAGGCCCTTTGCGCGGGCGGTGGTCAGATACTCGCTGCTGAGCACCTCGAGCATGCTCGAGCGGGCCATGCGCGAGACGATGGCCATGGTGACCGTGCTCAGCGTGACGGCTGGCAGCACCAGGTGCCACAGCACGTCGGCGAACGCGCCCGGGTCGCCAGTGAGCAGGCTGTCGATGGTATAGAAGTGGGTGACGGTCGGGATGTCGACGGTGTTGCTCACGGTGCCCGACAGTGGGAACCAGCCGCCTCTGGCGCCGAGCCAGTAGATCAGCATCAAGCCGATCCAGAAGACCGGCATCGAGATGCCGACAAGTGACAGGACCATCGTCGCGTATTCGACGGCCGTTCGCCGCCGGATCGCGGCGATGATGCCCGCTGGCAGGCCCCCCAGCAGCGCACCGAGTAATGCGGCCAGGCTGAGCTCGATCGTCGGCGCAAAGTTGGTGGCCAGCTCCTGGTTGACGGCGCCGCCGGTGCGGATCGATCGACCGAGCTGCAGCGTGAACGTGTGCGTGAGGAATTCGACGTACTGCACGGGCAAGGGCCGGTTCAGGCCCAGGTCCTGGCGGATACGTTCAACTTCGGCCGCGCTTGCCTTTTCGCCGGCCATGGCGATGGCCGGATCGCCCGGGATGAGCCGCAGCGCCAGGAACACCACGGTGGCCACCCCGAGCAGCACCGGCACCGCGTGCACGATGCGGCGCAGTATGTAGGTCTGCACGCTCGCTCGGCTCGCGTGCTGCCGTTAGGTAGTAGCCATCAGCTGTTGGCCAACAGCATTCCGCCCCCAGCCGCCAGCAACTTCGCCAGGCGAGCCGCTGAAAGCCAACGGCTCTGGCCTCTGATTGCTGACGGCTGAACGCCGATGAGCCTGGCGGCGACGGCTGCAGCGCTGAAAGGTGACACGTGAGGGCTCGTCATCCTACGGACACGTTGTTGAAGTAGTAGATGTAGGTGGGCTGCTGGACGAAGCCCTGGACGCGCTTGCGGATGGCGGCTTGCTGCTTCATGTGGCCGATGAACAGCCACGGCGCATCGTCGACCACGCGGCGTTCGACCTGATTGAACAGGTCCTTGCGCTTGGCCTGGTCCGTCTCCTCGTTGGCCTGATTCAGCATCTGGTCAACCTCAGGCACGCCGTAGAACGAGGTGTTGATGCCGCCCTTGTTCGAGCTGTGGAAGAACACACCCAGGAAGTTCTCGGGATCACCCGTGTCCGCTTGCCAGCCACCGAAGGTGATGTTGAGCTTGGCTGCACGGCGGTCGGCGCGATACTGTGTCCATTCGCTCGTCTGGATGTCGGCTTTGATGCCCACCGCGTCGAGGTATTGCTGGACCGCTTCGGCCAGCTTGCTCCCCTGCGGGTTGTAGCCGCGCGGAATGGTGTATGTGTTGAGCGTCAATGTCTGACCGTCGTAGCCGGCCTCTTTGAGCAATGCCGTGGCTTTTTCGGGATCGTACGCATAGCCGGTGATGTCGGCGTTGTACGCCCACGAGGTCGGCGGCAGGACGCCCGTCGCCGGCGTCCCGGCGCCAGAGTAGAGCTTTTCGGCCAGCTCCTGTTTGTTGATGGCGTAGTTCATGGCCTGACGCAGCATCTTGTTCTGGTTCTCGGGCTTGTTCAGGTTGAACTCGGCCATGTTGACGTTCAGACCGGGCTGTTCGAGCACGTCCGTGTTGGCCTGACCCTTGAGCGAGGCGACGTCCTTGGGATCGATTGACCAGGTGACGTCGGCCTCGCCGTTCTGGATCTTGAGCGCGCGCACCGACGATTCAGGCACTGGCTGGAAGACGATGCGCTGCAG
>CBJLVJ010000234.1:0-5450 GCA_966426465.1 uncultured bacterium
GCTCGAAGCGTCGGGCTACCTCCTCGAGCGTTGGCAGCACCTCGTCGGGGCCGCGGGCGAGGCGGCGGAGGTGGACGCGGATCACGTTGACGCCGGCCTCCGCGTGGGCCGGGACCTGGTCCAGGGTGCGGGCGACGGAGCCATCGACGGCGGGCAGGCCGTCGCAGATGTCCAGGCCGGCGGGGTCGCGGCCGGCAGCTACGAAGGCCTGGCGCAGGCGGGCGATCGCGTCGGCCTTCTGGGCAAGGCTCATGCGCAGACCGCCGTACGGCATCCAGCCGTCGCCGAGCGACACGACGCGGCGGATCTGGCGCGGGGTGAACTTGCCGCCGAACCAGACCTTGATGCGCTCGCCTGTTGGGGGTCGCGGGGAGCAGAACATGCCGTCGAAGTTGACTGTCGGCGAGTGAAAGCTGGCTGGCGCGCCTGCCCACAGCGCGCGGCACGCGCCGATGGTGTCGTCGAGGACCTGTCCACGCTGATCGAACGGCACGCCCAGCGCGTCGTATTCGTCTTTCTGCCAGCTGGCCGTCACGCCCAGCACGAACCGTCCGCCGGAAAGCGCGTGCAGCGTGGCCGCGGTCTTGGCCAGCAAGCCAGCCGGTCGCAGCGGCGCGATGGCGATCGCAGACAGTAGCGTGATGCGCTGCGTGGCGCCGGCCATGGCCGCCAGCGTGGTCAGCGCCTCCGGCTGCGGCTGCTCCAGGTGATGCCATTCCCAGCCCTGGTCCGAGTGCAGCGCGTTGAGCCCCATGAGCACGTGCTCGGTCGTGTCGATGACGTCGATGCCAGCCTGGTCGGCGGCGCGGGCGACCTCGAGCAGGCGGTACTGCTGGTCTGGCGCGTACATGGCGCCCTCGGCGGTCACTTCGAGCTGCAGCCGCCGTCGGCGGGGTGCGTCAGTCACCCGCCATACCCAGCAGGCGCAGCGCGTTGCCGGCCTTGATGCGCTGGCGGTCGTCAGGCGAGAGTCCGTCGACGGCGGCCAGGACCTCGAGCGGGCGCTCCTCGCCCATGTCGAACGGGTAGTCCGTACCGAGCACTACTTGCGAGGCGCCCAGCTGGCGGACGATGTGAGCCACGTTCTCGGGCTTGAAGACGAGCGCGTCAACAAACATACGCCGCAGGTAGTAGCTGGGCGGGTGAGGGATAGCCTGGGCCTCCGGACGGACCTCGTAGCCGTGGTCGCTGCGCGGGACATACGACGGCAGATAGCCGCCACCGTGCGCGGCGCACAGCTTCAGTCGCGGGTGGCGCTCGAGCACACCGCCAAAGATGAGATGCGACAGCGCGATGGTCGTATCGAGCGGATTGCCGATGACGTTCGACAGGTAGTACCTGGCCAGCCGCTGGCCGAGCGTGGACCCGGACGGGTGCATGAAGATCAGCGCGCCAAGCTGCTCGGCGGCGCTCCAGAACGGCTCGAGACGCTCGTCGTCGAGCTCCATGTCGTTGACGCGGGTGGAGATCTCGACGCCGCGCATGCCCATCGCCGCCATGGCGCTCTCCAGCTGGTGGGCGGCCAGCTCGGGAAACTGCAACGCGACCAGGCACAGGCCGACCAGCCGTTGCGGCCGTCTGGCGCACAGCTCGGCGATGTGGGTGTTGGCCGCGTCGACGATCTGCTCGGCCAGGTCGCGCTCGGCCCAGTAGGCGAAATTGGGCATGTGGCTGACGACCTGCATGTCGATGCCCTGGCGGTCCATCGTCTCTAACCGCGCATCGAGGCTTTCGAACGCGGTCTTGTAGCGGGTGCGCATCAGGTGCTCGTTGTGCGGATTGGCGGCCTCGCGGTGGCTCGCCGTCAATTCGACGAGCCGGGGCGACAGGGCGTGCGTGTGGACTTCCACGCTGGCGGGTGGCGGCACGTTCCCATCGTAGCTTGGGTATCATCGGCGAGGGTGGCGGTCACGGCGGCGAGCATCGAGCAGGCGCTGGCCGCGAGCATGCCGTCGCTAGCGCGGGTGCCCGAGCCGTTTCAGGTGCTCGACGCGGACGGTCGCTGTATTGGCCTCGACCCCGACCTGAGCGATGACGATCTGCGCTCGATGTACCGCTGGATGGTCTTCGGCCGCCAGCTCGACGAGCGCGGGCTGCAGCTCCAGCGTCAGGGTCGCCTCGGGGTGTGGGGGCCCATGATCGGCCAGGAAGCTGCCCAGGTTGGCCTCGGGCTGGCCATGCGCCCAGGCGACTGGATCTTTCCGTCGTACCGCGAGGCGATCACGCTGAGCATGCGCGGGCTCGCGCTGACCGAGCTGTTCGCGTATTACCGCGGGCTGTACTGGCCGGCCGAGCCGACCACGACTGGCGCATTCCCCATTCAGATCGTTATCGGCGATCAGACCCTTCACGCGGTCGGCGCGGGGATGGGCTTTGCGCTTCAGAAGCAGGACCGGGTCGGCATCGCCTCGGTCGGCGACGGCGCGACGTCGGAGGGCGATTTTCTCGAGGCGCTCAACTTCGCGGGTGTGTTCGCTGCCCAGACGGTGGTGTTCGTGCAGAACAACCACTGGGCCATTAGCGTGCCGCGCACGCGGCAGACCCGGAGCGAGACGCTGGCTCAGAAGGGCCTGGCCTACGGCGTGACCGGCGTCCTGGTCGACGGCAACGACGCGCTGGCGGTGTACACGGTCTGCCACTGGGCGATCGAGCGTGCACGACGTGGTGACGGGCCAGCGCTGGTGGAGGCGCTGACCTACCGCATCGGCGCGCACACCACCGCCGACGACCCGCGGCGGTACCAGCCGCCGGACGAGATCGAGGACTGGCGCAGGCGCGACCCACTGCCGCGCTTCAGGCGCTACCTGGAAGAGCGCGGCGTCTGGGATGACAACGCCGAGCGCGATGCCGCGCAGGACGCCCTGGCGCGCATTGACCGCGCCATTGCCGAAGCTGAGGCCATGCCTGTGCCCACCCTGGCCGCGTACATTGAGGCGGCCGGTGCTTGACAACGTTCCCCGGAGGGGGGACCCGCCTGGTGAGAACTTCGCACCCGGTCGTCCCCACCAGGTATGTACGGCCTCGCAGCGTGGACTGCGCACGCGCCAGGCGGCTTGAGAGGCAGTAAATGGCCGAAGCTTTGATGGTCCAGGCGATCAACAGGGCGCTCGAGCAGGCGCTGGGGAGTGACGAGCGGGTGGTCGTCATGGGTCAGGACGTGGGCAAGCTGGGCGGCGTGTTCCGCGTCACGGACGGGCTGCAGGCGCGGTTCGGGCCGCAGCGGGTGTTCGACACGCCGCTAGCCGAGTCGGCCATCGTCGGCACGGCGTTCGGCATGGCCCTGAGTGGCCTGCGGCCAGTGGCCGAGATCCAGTTCATGGGCTTCATGTACAAGTGCGCCGACCAGCTCATCGCCCAGGCGGGCCAGATCCGCGCGCGGACGTGGGGCAAGACCACGGCGCCGCTGGTGGTACGCACGGCGTATGGCGGCGGCGTGCGGACCCCCGAACACCACTCGGACAGCCTCGAGGGTTTGTTGATCGGCAGCCCGGGGGTCAAGGTGATCGTGCCCAGCACACCGCTGGACGCGGCCGGCCTGCTGCTGTCGGCCATCGAGGACCCTGACCCGGTGGTCATGATGGAGCCGATCCGCCTGTACCGGAGCGTGCGCGAGGACCTGCCGGAGCGCCTGGAGCCAGTGCCGCTCGGGCGGGCCGTGGTGAGGCGCACGGGCAAGGATGTCACGCTGGTCGCCTGGGGCGCCGTCCTTCCGCAAGCGCTCGAGGCGGCCGAGCAGGTCGCGTCCGAGGGCATCGACGTCGAGGTGGTCGACCCGCGCACGCTCGCGCCGCTGGACTGGGACACGCTCGAAGGCTCGATCGAGCGCACCGGCCGACTGGTCGTCGCGCACGAAGCCCCGCGCACCGGCGGACCTGGTGGCGAGCTGGTCGCCAGCCTGGTGGAGCGCTGCTTCTACGCGCTGCGCTCTCCTCCGCAGCGCGTCGCGGGCGCGGACGTGGTGTACCCACCCCAGCTACTCGAGGACGAGTACTTGCCCGATGCCCGTCGCATCGTCGCGGTGGTGCGGGCCAGCATGGAAGACTGAGTGCCGTTCGAGTTCAAGCTGCCGGACCTGGGTGAGGGCATCCACGAGGCACAGGTGCTGGCGTGGAAGGTCCGCGCGGGCCAGGACGTCGCCGCGTTTCAGCCGCTGGTGGAGGTGGAGTCCGCCAAAGCCGCGGTGGAGCTGACGGCGCCGGTGGCCGGGCGCGTGCTCGAGACGCGCTTCGCTGAGGGAGCCGTGGCGCAGCGCGGCGACGTGCTGGTGGTGATCGATACCGACGCGGACGGCCAGGGCGAGTGGTTCGGCATCGTGGGCAGCGCGCCCGCGGCGCGGCCGAAACCGGCGGAACGGCCAGAGCCCACACCCAATCGAGTGCGCGCGGCGCCGTTCGTGCGCAAGCTTGCCCGCGAACGCGGCGTGCGGCTGGAGGACATCGCCGGCTCCGGCCCGCACGGCCAGGTGCGCATCGCCGACGTCGAAGCTCACGCGCCCGACGCGACCGTTGAAGCACCTCTCCCCCAGACAGCCGAACCGGTGAAGACGCCAGCCGCCGTCCCGCTGCGTGGACTGCGCAAATCCATCGCCGACCACATGCTCCAGGCCTGGCGAAACGCGCCCCAGGTCACGTCTATGGACCTGTTCGACGTGACCGAGCTGGTCAAGGCGCGCGAGCTGCTGCTGGCTACCGCTGCGGCCGAAGGCGTCCGCCTGACATACCTGCCGTTCCTGGTCAAAGCCGCCGTGGAGGCGCTCAAGGCGGTGCCCGAGGCGAACGCCACCGTCGACGACCAGCAACAGGCGATCCTGCTCAGGCAGGAGCTGCACATCGGGGTCGCCACGGCCGTGCCAGGCGGGCTCGTGGTGCCGGTGGTGCGACACGCGGATCGTCTGACCGTGCTCGAGCTGGCCAAGGAGATCGAGCGTCTGGTGTCCGCCGCCCGGGAGCGCCGCAGCACGCCCAGCGAGCTGTCCGGCAGCACGTTCACCATCACCAGCTTCGGCGGACTGCCGGGCAGCCCACTGTTCGCCACGCCGATCCTCAACTACCCCGAAGTGGCCATCCTGGGGCTGGGTCGAATCGATCTCCAGCCGAGGGTCGTCGACGGCCAGGTAGTACCGCGGCAGTGCATGGGCGTGTCCTTCACGTTCGACCACCGCGTGCTGGACGGCGAGGGCGCCGGCAGGTTCATGTCCGTGCTCAAGCGCTATGTCGAGCAGCCGCTCGAGCTGCTGGCGCGCCTGCGCTAGCAGCGCTCCGCCGCGGCGACCAGCCGTGTAACGCGTCCGATACGCAGCCGTCACGCTTCTGTTGGCGACTCGTAACTGTGCGGACGGCTGCCGAGGTACGCGGTGTGCAATCAACGTCGGGCTTCGCCACACGCCGAACCTCTCGAACGCGGTACAGAGTGGGACCCGGATCGTGAGGCAACCGAATGTTTTGGCGTAT
>CBJLVJ010000235.1:0-5446 GCA_966426465.1 uncultured bacterium
CGACCGGGTCGAGCGCCGAGGTCGGCTCGTCGAGCAGCACCAGGTCGGGTTCGTGGATGATCGCCTGGGCCAGCCCGATGCGTTGGGTCATGCCCTTCGAATAGGCGCGGATGCGGTCCTCGCCGCGGCCAGAGAGGCCCACCAGGTCGAGCGCCCTGGGAATGCGCAGGCGTCGTTCGGCCGCGCTGAGCCCGGCCAGGCGGGCATGAAAATCGAGCAGCGCCGTGCCCGTCAGCCAATCGTGAAAGCGGAAGTTTTCGGGCAAGTAGCCCACCCGGCGGCGTGCTTCGACGTCACCGGCGGGCTTGCCGAAGATGCACGCCTGGCCCCCGCTCGGTTCGACCAGGCCAAGCAGGATCTTGACCGTGGTTGTCTTGCCGGCGCCGTTTGGGCCCAGGAAGCCAAACACCTCACCGGGCTGAACCGTGAGGTCCAGCCCGTGAAGCGCTACCTTGCGGCCGTACTCCTTGCGGAGGCCGACCGTCTCAATTGCCGGTGTCAGTGGACTGCGAGGCTATCTGCGATGCGCTTGAGATCGCTGGCTTTGAGTGACCCCGCCACACCGTACAGGTGGCCGTTGGCGTGCCACACGGCGGCGCTGGCCACGCCCGAGTTGTCGTTCAGCAGGAGACCCTGATTGCCGCCGAAGGTGGCCGATTGCCAGTGGACCTGGTCCACGGGGACGGGGATGGGCAGCGTCTCGTTCCAGTTCTGGACCTGCTTGAGCTGCGCGACCACCGCGGGCGGGAGGCCTGGCAGGCTGAGCAAGAAGTCGCGCATCTCGGGCAGGCTCACCTTGCCGCCTTCCACGTCGACCACCAGCTCGCCCGCTTCGCCAACGATCACGGCGTTTCTGGATGCCTTGTCGCCGTACTCCAGCACCGCGGCCGACGGAATCGACACGACCAGCGTGGCGCCATCGAATTTGTCGGGCAGGCTGACCTCGGGATGGCCGTTGGCCTGGAAGTACGCGCGAGCCTTGTTCTTGTCGAAGGTGAAGCGCGCCTCGGACCCGGGCACCACCCGCACGAGCGGCGTCTTGTCTGCGCCGGCCGGCAGCGTGGCTGGATCGGGCGTGGCGATGTTGAAGCCAACCGCCTGAGTCGCCTCGGCCAGGCTGACGGTGCGCGCTTGTTCGGTCGCAACCCTGGCCGCCGCTTCGGGCCGCGTTGGCTTTCCATTCTGGCCGGTCTTGATGGTCCCATAGTCGCCCAGCGCGCTCAGGGCCTTGACGATCTGGCCCTGTGACTGGGGCGTGATCTCGATGGGCGTGACCTGCTGGCTGCGGAACTGGGCCAGGAACGATGCTGCGGCCGCGCCGCCACCAGGCGTGAACGCCACGACGAACGTCAGGGCGACGGCTGCCACGAGCCCACTACCGGCTATGCGCCAGCCTGTGGAGACTCTGCCGAGAGCTCCTCCGCCGGCAGCTGGCGCGCGGCGCCCGCGTGCCCGCCATGCCGCTCGTTCACGCGCGCTGGCGACCTCGCTCGGCGAGGGTAGCCGTGCCGGGGCCAGCGCGGCCAGGCTGCGGCCGGCCGCCGCGGCGTCGTCGCGCAGCTCGGCCACGAGTCGCTGACACGCCGGGCAGGCCGGCAGGTGTTCCCCTGGCCAGGCTGAGTCGTCTTCGTGGTCGAGCCAGGCGCGCCAGACCCCGACATCGGGGCAGGGGCGGGATGCGATGGTCATGAGTCTTGCCTCCGGTAATGGATGCGAAAGGCGCGCTCGGCACGCGCAAGCAACACGCCGACTGAGCCGACGGCAATACCGAGCGTGGCCGCAATCTCGGCATACGAGTACCCTGAATGGCGCAGCAACAGGCACTCGCGCTGGCGCTCCGGTACTTCGGCCAGCGCGCGCCGAACGGCCACTCGCTCTTCGTGGCGCAGCACCACGCCAGATGGTCCGGCCAGGTCATCGTCGGCCGACTCCTCAGGACTGCGCTCCAGCCGACCGACGCGTTCGATGCGTGCCCGTGAGCGCCTGGCCGCGCGCAGGCGATTGAACGCCAGATTCAGGCTGACCCGTCGCAGCCAGGCGCCGATTTCGGGGCCGGGTCGTGCCTGCACTGCTGCGTCGTCGGCCAGCTTGGCGAAGCTTTCCTGGAGCGTGTCCTCGGTTTCCATGTGGTCGCCCAGGACGCGGTACACGAGCCCGTAGACCTCTGGATAAAAATGCGAGAACAGTCCTTCGAACCGAGTCTGAGCGGTGCTGCCGTCAATCGGCGCCTGCTCTTCGACCTTCAACACGCCGAAATCCCGAGTGTTGTCGTCATTCACCGACAGAACACCACCGCGTCCCGATTTTCTGACACCCGCTTCGATCGACCAATGCCAGCGCTGGATCAGACCTATACTTGGCCGAGTGCCCGAGATCACCTCTGAGCCACGTATCTGCGTTCGGGTGCGCCTGTTCGCGTCGTATCGTGAGGCGCTCGGCGCGGCGCGGCTGGAGGTGCCGTTGCCGGATGGGGCTCGTGTGAGCGACCTGGTCGATGCGCTGGCTGGTCGCCTGCCCGCGCTGCGCACAGCGCCCGGTATGGTCGCCGTCAACCACACCTACGTCGGGCCTGACTTCAGGCTGCACGACGGCGACGAAGCCGCGTTCATCCCACCGGTGAGCGGCGGACGTTGATGTTCAAGATCGTGGACGGGCCGATCGACGAGCTCGCGCTCGAGAGTGCCGTACGGACCGACGCGGACGGTGCTGTGATCGTCTTTCGGGGTGTCGCCCGTCGACATTCGCGGGGTCGCGACGTGGTCCACCTCGAGTACGAGGCGTACCCCGAAATGGCCGAGAAGGTGATGGCGCAGATCGGCGACGAGATGAAGACCCAGTGGCCGATCAGCCGCGTGGCCATCGTTCACCGCACGGGCGTGCTCGAGATCGGCCAGGCCTCGGTCGTGATCGCCGTGTCCGCGCCCCACCGCGGCGAGGCGTTCCAGGCCGCCCAGTACGCGATCGATCGCCTGAAGCAGATCGTGCCGATCTGGAAGAAGGAGGTCTGGAGCGACGGATCCCAGTGGATCGGCTGGGAACACGAGGCGCACCAGCACGAGGCGCTGAGCCCGCGTCAGTGACGACCGAAAAGACGCGCCCGCCGCTCGTCTTCCAATCGCGCGTTCGAGCACCCCAGGCGGCCGTCTTCGGCGCGTTTTTTCGCGAGCCGCGGCGCTGGCTCTGCCGCGACGCGAGCATCGACCTGCAGGTCGGCGGAGGCCTGCGCCTGTGCTGGCCAGACGGCTGCTGTGAGGGACGCTTCGTGCAGTGCGAGCCGGACAGCCTGGCGCGTTTCAGCTGGCGGATGGAGGGCGACGCGCTGCCCGAGACGATGGTCGTCGTGCGCATGGAAGCCGATGGCTCGGACGCAACCACGCTCGAGCTCGAGCACTATGGCTTCGGCGTAGGCGCCGACTGGGACAACCTGTACGTCGGCGCCGCGCGGGCCTGGGCTGGCTACCTCAAGAACCTGCGCGCCGTCCTGGAAGCCGGCGTCGATCTGCGCGAACCCGACGAATAGGCCCACGCCAGTAGCCCGCCCACGCCGAGCGCCGGCATCAGGCGGTGAAGCCACACCTGAGCGTTGGGCGACTCCGGGTCTGCCAGGGCGTCAGGCAGTCGCTTGATCTTGTCGACCTGGAGTTTCCGGCTGACGTCCGCTGGCAGGCTGGCCTCGCGATCGAGGAGCGGCAGCGCGGGGTCGCCCACCCGCACGGCGAGGCCCAGCGAGCGCAGCAAGGGACTGTCGGCAAACATGCGCCGAGAGCCGAACGCGCGCTCGATGAACGCCGTGCAGTCCTCGCCGATAAACGGGTGGCCCTCGATGCCGCGGTTCAGCTCGTCGACGGTGCGCTCGACGGCGCTCTCGTCGATGCCCCTGAAGATGGTCGCCGGGACCGTCTCGTCCCAGCCGCCACGATCGCGCTGCCTGAAATTCTCGAACGGTGTCCAGTTGAGTCCGTTTCGGAAATCGAGGTAGAGGCTGCCGACCAGCTGCTCGACCACGTACTCCCGCGAGCCGTCGATCACCACGTGGATGCCGGCGTGCATCGCCAGGGGCGGGTCGCCCCGATGGGGTAACAGGCCCGCCACCCAGCGGTCGAGCGCTTCCATCGGCCGAATGAACAGACGGCCGATGGTGCTCTGGCCGTCGTTCTGAAACACCACGCCCCGAATCGCCGTAACGGTCCCCGGCTTCTCCGCAAAGTCCGGCTGGTAAGCAGGCACGCTGATCAGCTCACTCCGTAGCTTCCCCTCCCAGGTTAGGACACTCCTCGGCTCGCCGCCCGTGGCGCCCTGCTCCACAGGGTCCCCTCCGGGGAGGCAGGCTCCAAAAGGGTCCCATCCGGGGAGGAACAAGCCATGGGGCCGAAGCGGTTAAGATCTGAACTGGTGGTGACGCGGACGAACACGCCGAGCGCGCGGGTGCTGGCTGTGGCGGCCTCTGGTTACCTGCTGGCGAGCTGGGCGATGAACCCCGTGTCGTCCATCCTGCCGACGATCACGGCCGATCTGGGCGTCGACGTGACCCGCGCCGGCTGGATCCTCAACGCCTACTTCGTGCTGCTGGTCGGCGGCGCGCTGATCGCCGGTCGGCTGGGCGACGCACTGGGCCACGGCAGCCTCTTCCGCGCCGGCTGCCTGACCTTCGCGGCCGGCTCATTGCTGGCCGCTCTGTCCGGCAGCTTCAACATGCTGATCGCCGCTCGGGCGGTGCAGGGCATCGGCTCAGCTCTGCTGTTCGGCACGTGTCTGGCCATCGTCGCCAGCGTCTATCACGGCCCGCGCCTGGCCTGGGGCGTCGGCATCCTGACGCTGTTCTCGGGCCTGGCGTCGATCGTCGGCACGTGGGCCAGCACCACCATCGTCCAGGCCGCCACCTGGCACTGGACCTTCGTGGGTTCCGGCCGCGGTCGGCGTGGCCGTCGCGCTGGCCAGTCATGGCCTGCCCTCGGAGCGCCGCACACGCCTGGCAGACATCGATTGGCTCGGCGGCGGGCTGCTGTTCATCGCCCTGATCTTTTTGCTGCTGGGCTTGAACCACCTGCACGAAGGCCCGGAGACCTTCGAGGCCGGTGCGCCCTACCACGTGACGATGCACGTGGTGGCGCTCGGCTTCCTGGTGTTGTTCCTGTGGCGCCAGCTGCGCACTCCCAGGCCGCTGGTCAACCTGCAGCTGCTGCGCGTGCCGCGCCTGAGCACTGGCGTGGTGGCCAACGGCATCGCCCATTCGTCCATGCTCGCGACGAGCCTGTTGATCCCATTCTTGATCGAGCGCGGCCAGGGTTTTTCGCCAACGCAGACGCAGCAGCTTCTCCTGGCCATGCAGGTCAGCCTGTGCGCGGCCTCGCTGCTCGGCGGGTGGGTCTACGCACGGCGGGCGACGCCTGCGTTCGGCGTCCTGTCCATCGGCGCGATTGCCACGGGTCTGGCGGTGATGGGGCGC
>CBJLVJ010000236.1:0-5414 GCA_966426465.1 uncultured bacterium
AAGCAGCGGGCGCGCGACCTGGCCGACCTGGGCTACGTCGCGCTGGTGCCCGACCTGTACTGGCGCTTACAGCCCGGCATCGTCCTTCCCGAAGACACCCAGCAAGGGCTGCAGCAAGCCTTCGGCTACCTCCAGAAGCTGGACGAGCGGCAGGCCGTTGACGATGCCGTGGCTGCGCTCGAATATCTGCGCTCGCTGCCGGAGACGGGTGGCAGGGCGGGCGTGCTCGGCTTCTGCATGGGCGGCCGGCTGGCGTACAAGGTTGGCGTGGCGGCTGATCCGGATGTGGTGGTCTCGTACTACGGGTCAGGTATTGGCGCGGAGCTCCAGGATGCCGCGAAGCTCGAGTGTCCGGTGGTCTTCCACTTCGGAGAGGCGGACCAGTACCTGCCAGCGGCGGAAGCGGAGCAGATACGCGAGGCGTTTTCCGGCCGTGCCGACACGGAGGCCCACATGCACGCTGGCGCGGGCCATGCCTTCGACAATCCGTCGCCGATGTTCCACCATGCCGAGTCGTCGCGGGAGGCGTGGCCACAGACCGCGGAATTCCTGAGGCGCCACCTTCCGCCGGGCGGTTAGGTCCGTGGATCGCGAGGCGGTGGTGGCTCGGTGCCGGAGCCTGCCGGGCGCTACGGAGGGCTATCCGTTCGGCGAAGGCGCGCTGGTGTTCAAGGTTGGCGGGAAGATGTTCGCGATCCTCGGCGCCACGAGCGTGAGCCTGAAGTGCGATCCGGGTTATGCACTGGCGCTGCGCGAGGAGTATCCGTCAGTGACGGCTGGTTACCACCTGGACAAGCGCCACTGGAACACCATCGAGCTCGACGGCTCGGTTCCAGCGGACCTCCTGAACGAGTGGATCGAGGACTCCCACGGCCTGGTGCTGGCCGGGCTCAGCCGCGCGCAGCGCGAAACGTTGACCCGCTAACACGCGGCGCGTCGCCGCTGCTGGTGGTGGTGGCGTGCTGGAGCTCAGTGGTGAGGGAAGCGATATCCAGACCCAGGATAGCGAGCGCCAGGCGGCGGTACGCTGCCGAGCGGTGGACCTCGTGGACTTGCTGATCGCCAGATGCGTGCATAGCACCTGGATGAGGTTCGCTCGCCGGAGACGCGTTACGTCGTACTGAGACGTGTCGCGCGGCTCACACCGAAGGTGTGAGCCTGCCTGCCGCGACCAGTTGGATAACCGGCTACCGTAGTGTTACAGCCAACACCCCATGTGACGGGAGCGCGCACCGCGTCGTGGGGTAACAGCAACGGTCGCCGAGGTATGGAATGGAGGTCCCGGAGAGCGTGACCTTCCAGATCTCAGGGCCGTTGCTGCTGGCTCAGCTGGCGAGGTCAAATCTCATCCTGAGGGAGGAACGACCGAAGGATCCGCGGCTCGAGCGCAATACGCCTGGAGTTGCGGATCCTTCGCTTCGCTCAGGATGACATTTGACCCTGCTAGAGGGCCCGCTACTTACGGGATGCTGTACTTAGCTGGCGATGCGTTTGGACTTTTGCTGCAGGTAGTCGACCAGGATGTAGTCGCCGAGGCGTTCGGGATCGGCGAAGAAGGCGCGGCCTCGGTTGATACGGGTGATGTCGTCGACGAAGCGCATCAGTCCGTAGCTGCGCTCGAGCATGAAGGTGTTGATGCGCAGGCCCTCACGCGTGCAGCGGCCGACTTCCAGGAGCGTCTGCTGGAGCGTGCGAGGCGTCGGCGGGTAGGAGAAGACCGGCGTGGAGTGGCCGGGCTCCCAGTAGGCGGTTGGCTCGCCGTCGGTAATCACCACGATCTGGCGCGTACCGCCCTTGTGCCGCGCGAGCAGCTTGCGCGCGTGCATCAGTCCATCCTGCAGGTTGGTGCCGTACTCCCACTCGCTCCAGCGCAACGCGGTGAGCTGCTGGGGCTGGATCTGGCGCGCGTACAGACTGAATGTGACCAGGTACAGGTTGTCGCGCGGGAACTGACTCTTGATCAGTGAATGCAACGCCAGCGCGACTTTCTTGGCGGCCAGGAAGCAGCCGCGGTAGATCATCGAACGGCTGAGGTCCAGCAGCAGCACCGTGCTGGCCTGGTTCATCTGCTCGGTCCGATAGACCTCGAAGTCCGACGGAGTCAACCTCACTGGAGTGCCGGCCCCCTGCCGGACCATCGCGTTCTGCAGGGTGGAACGCAGGTCCAACATGAACGCGTCGCCGAACTCGTACGCCTTGGTGTCGTCGCTGCGGTCGCCGCCGCGACCACGATGGTCGGCCTCGTGGTTGCCAAAACGGTCGCGCGCCAGGTGCTGGAAGATGTCGCGCAGGGCTTTCTGGCCGATCTTGCGAATGGCGCGCGGTGTCAGCTCCAGCTGATCCCCGCGCCGCTCCACCAGCCCGGCTTCCTCCAGCATCTTTGTGATCTGGTCGAGCTGATCCAGCTGGTCCTTGGCGTCTTCGCCGAGCTGGCGGGCCAGCATCTCGCGGTCGATCGTCGTCGGGTCGGCCGTATCGATGGCCTCGCGCATCTGGCGTTCCAGACGGTCCATCTCCTGCAGGTCCTGCATGACCTGCATGGCTTGCTCGAAGTTGAGCGAGTCCTCGCCGCGGAAGGGGTAGCGACGGCGGAGATCGTCCATCGGCCGTAGCTCCTCGAGGTTGGCCGCCAGCATGGCCAGCTCGTTGCGCAGGCCTGGATCCTGGACGAGCGACTGCATCAGCTGCATCAGCTCGCGGCGCTGCTCGGCGCTCATCGAGTCGAGCATGCTCTGCATCTGCGCCTGGCGCTGCTGGAGCTGCTCGATCAGCTCGTCGAGTGAGTTGACGCCCGGGAAGAACTGACCCCATTTGTCCATGAAACCCTGGAAATCGGGGTCGCCGCCGCGCGCTTTGTCGTCCAGCATCTGGTTCAGGTCGCGCAGCATGTCTTTGACGGTGCGCAGGTCCTCGGGCGTCATGTTCTGCAGCGCTTGCTGGATGCCCTGGAACTGCTGCTGCATGATCTGCTGGCGGAGCTGCTCCATCAGCTCCTGGAACATCTGCCGCGCGTTGGGGTCCATGAAGTCGTAGTTCTGGAGCCCCTGGATCTGGCCTGGCACGTCCTGCGGCAGCTGATCCAGCTGCTGCTGGTGCTCGCGGGCCATGCGCTCCATGGTTTTCTGGAGCTGCTCGGGGATTTCGCCTTGCTGCGCCTTCTCGCGGCCGTCGGAGACTTTGTTGTCGATGCCCTCGCGTTCGGTGTGCTGGATCTGTTGCAGCTTCTCGCGGATGTCCTTGAGCGTGTCGTTGAGATTGGACCGCTGGAGCTGCTGTTGGCGGCGCTGACGCAGCTGCTGCATCAGGTCTTGCAGACCTGGCATGTGCTGGCCGTCCTGGTTCTGGGCGCCCTGGCGGAACAGCCGCTGGAGGGCGCGCCACAGGTCGCCCTCTTCCAGGAGATCGTCGCTCATGGCGTCCAGGAGGGCTTCGGCATCCAGATCGAGAACGTGCTGGGAGCCGTCCCAGGCGCCGTAACGGTAGATGGTGGTCATGGCTTCACTTCTGGGCGCTCGCTTGGGCTCGCGCCCCAGGGGATCCTCCGGGGGTCAAAGGGGGCTCCGCCCCCTTTGAAATCCCCCCGCGACGGGGCGGCACCGCTGGAAATCCGCTGCGAGGGGTCGGCGCCGCTGCAAATCCCGTGCGAGGGGGCGGCGCCGCCGGAAATCCCCTGCGACGGGTCGGCACCACTGAAATCCCTGCCCGAGGGGTCGGCGCCGCTGGAAATCGCCTGCCAGGGGGCGGCACCGCTGGAGATCGCCCGCGAGGCCTCGGGACCGCTCTGCGAGGGGGCGGCGCCGCTGAAATCCCTCCGCGAGGGGGCGGGGCCGCTGGAAATTCCCTGCCAGGGGTCGGGACGGGTTGAGATGCGCCGCGAGGGCCACGTAGCTACATGGGGGTGGGCGGCGGCTGACGTGTTTTGCTCTGGCGCGAGCAACAGCGATGCGGTGGAAATGTCAGCTGCGGTAGCGCATGCGGCCGGCGCTGCGGTCTTTGTTCAATTTGCGGTTGAGGTGGAGGCCCTCCAGGACCAGCTCGATGGAGCTGGCAATCTGAGCGGGGTTCCCCTGGCCGCCGAGCTTCTTGATGGCGGGCGTGAAGCCGGCCACCTCCGCCGCCTGGCGAACGTACTCCAGGCTCGCCAGGCTGTCGCCGACTTCGATCTTCAGGCCATTGTCGAAGCCAGCCAGCAGCTCGTCAAACTCGTGCAGCGCGAAGTGGCGGTTGAACACGTTCAGCACCGCCTTCTGCAGCAGCTTCTCGATGACCTTCTCTTCGTCACGATCGCCCACGGTCTCGAGCTCGATCTTGCCGCCGGTGCTCTGCGTGAGGGCCACCAGGTCTGAGACGCGCGGAGCGACCTGCTTCTCATGCAGACGAATCGCGCGGCGCAGCGCGCTGGACAGCATGTTCTCGTAGTTGGCCACGCTCACGCGCACGCTGACGCCTGACCGCTGCGAGATCTCAGGGCTCTTACGGGCCAGGTGTGTGACTTCGGCGACGATCTCGCGCATGTACGACGGCACAATCGTGTCGTACTCCTCGTCGTCAAAGATGCCGCGCTCCTGCTCCATGATGTCCATCTCGTGCTCGACCGTGCGCGGATAGTGCGTCCGGATCTGCGAGCCGAAGCGGTCCTTCAGCGGCGTGATGATGCGGCCGCGGTTGGTGTAGTCCTCAGGGTTGGCAGAGGCGATCACGAACAGGTCCAGCGGAAGCCGGACCTTGTAGCCGCGAATCTGGACGTCGCGCTCCTCCATGATGTTCAGCAGGCCCACCTGGATGCGCTCGGCCAGGTCGGGCAGCTCGTTGATCACGAAGATGCCGCGGTGCGTGCGCGGCAGCAGTCCGAAATGGATGGTCAGCTCGTCCGACAGGTAGCGGCCCTCGGCGACCTTGATCGGGTCGACTTCGCCGATCAGGTCGGCAATGGTGATGTCCGGGGTGGCGAGCTTCTCGCCGTAGCGGCGCTCGCGCGGCAGCCAGTCGATGGGCGTGGCATCGCCGCACTCGGCGATGAGCGAGCGGCACTTCCAGCAGATGGGCTTGAGCGGGTCGTCGTTGATCTCGCAGCCAGCCACGAACGGCAGCCACTCATCCAGCAGCGTTGGCAGCGTACGCGCCAGGCGTGTCTTGGCCTGTCCGCGCTCACCGAGGAAGATGATGTCCTGGCCTGAGAGGATCGCGTTTTCGACCTGCGGGACGACGGTTTCCGTGAAGCCCACAATGCCCTCGAACTTCGGTTGGTCCGCTTCCAGCTTCCTGATCAGGTTATGGCGCAGTTCTTCCTTGACGGACCGCGACCGGTACCCAGATGCCTTCAACTCGCCAAGGTTCGTTGCACGGCCTGCCGGGGCATCGGACGGACCGTGCTGCGCCATGTTCGCCATATAGCGCCAGACTATCAGTCCGAA
>CBJLVJ010000237.1:0-5391 GCA_966426465.1 uncultured bacterium
TGATGAAGAACAGGCCCGGGCCACGGGCGCCCATCAGGCGGCCAAGGCGGAAAATGACACCCCGCTCGTATTCCTGGACGATCTTGATGGATGCCGTTGCAAGCATGAACAACAGCACCAGAACGATGACGACGCCGATCAACTCAGACATGGAGGCAAGCTCCTTTCGGCTCGCGCTCGCGCGCTTGTACTACACCAGTGCTCCCGTACGGATCGATCAGGATTGTGCGCCAGCGTAGCCGAACGCCTCGCGAGTTTCACCAAACCCCCGCGCGCGGCCGCATCAAGGCTCCCGGCAGTAACCTTATGTCGAGTTGAAATCGATCTTCTCCCGAAGCGGGTGATGTCAACACTGGAGCCGTACGACCTCCCGGCAGGGCTGGTCGGGCTGGCAGCGGCCGATGCGAGGTTCTCGGCACTACCGTTCGTCGTGTTCAGATCGATCTACTCACGAACAGCGTTATGCCAACACCTGGACGGTACGGCCTCCCGGCAGAGCTGATCGGCTGGGATGGGCGATTCAAGGTTCGGCACTGCCGTTCGTTTGCTGAGAAACCTCCTCTCGAGAGGGAGTCATGTCAACAACGACAGCCGCACGAGCGTGCCGCCAGCCGTCGCGGCTGGACCTTGCGTCAGCCCTGCCGACAGGCCGGTCAGTAGCGGTACTTGAGGCGGTACAGCAGCACGCTCTGGACGATGCCGAGCGCGGCGAGGTTGGTCAGCAGCGACGTGCGGCCGTAGCTGATGAACGGCAAGGGGATGCCCGTGACGGGCAGCAGCGTCAGGTTGGCGCCCAGGTTCGCCACCGCCGCGAACAGGATCATCGCCGCCACGCCGAACGTGAGCAGACGGCCAAAGTCGTCTCGCGACATGTCGGCGGCCCGCGTCAGCCTGAACAGCAGCATCACGAACAGCACGAACAGCACGCTTGCGCCGATGAACCCGAGTTCCTCGGCCGCCGCCGAAAAGATGAAATCCGACTGCGTGATGCGCAAGAAGCCGAGCTGGCTCTGCGTGCCTTCCAGGTAGCCGCGGCCGAACAGGCCGCCCGAGCCGATCGAGATGCGCGCCTGCAGCACGTTGTAGCCCTCGTCGAAGGCGGCGTGCTCCAGGTCGACAATGGTGCCCATGAAGGTCAGCAGCCGCTCGCGCATGTACTCCTTCATGCCCAGCCAGACCAGGGGCGAGGCGACCAGCGCTCCCACCGACAGCATCGCGGCGTGTCGCCAGCGGATGCCCGCCACGAGCACCATGGTGACCCAGATCATCAGAAAGGCGAACGAGGTGCCCAGGTCCGGCTCCACGAAGACCAGCCCGATTGGCACGATGACCAGGGCAAGCGATGCCATCAGCCGTCTGAACGACAGCGGCCCCTCGGGCTTGTCGCCGAGCACGCGCGCCAGCGCGACGAGCACTGCCAGCTTGGCGACCTCTGAGGCCTGCAGGTCGAACACCCCGAAGTAGATCCAGCGCTTGGACCCGTAATCAGCGTCGGCGCCACCCTGGCCGATGAGCAGCACCAGCACCAGCAGCGCCACCGCGAAGCCGTACAGGTGGTACGCGTACGCGCGGTACAGGCGGTAGTCGATCAGGCTGATGCCCACCAGCAGCGCAAAGCCGACCGCGGCCGAAACGCCCTGTCGGACGGCGTAGCTGCTCGGCGGCAGCAGACCGCTGCACTGGGAGCCGCACGTCGCGCTGTGGATCATGGCCACGCCGGCCAGGATCAACCCGAGCACGCAGCCGACAATGACGAAGTCGAATTGCTGCCAGCGGCTCTCGCGCATCCGGGCCCAGTCTACCTACAAGCGCAGCTGCGTCCAGCCGTCCAGGGCGCGCAGCAGGCGGCGACACAGCACGAACGTGGGCGCAAGCAGCAGCGCGTTGAGCACCGCCGCGGGCAGCGCCAGCGCGTAGGTGGCATAGATCGGCGGCATGCTCATGCCGAGCGCCTGCAACCCCAGGAAGTAGAGCGTGTGGAAGGCAATCGTCGCGACGGCCGCCGTGCCAAGAAAGTACGGCAGGTTGCCGCGGTAGACATTGACCTGGGGCAGGCCGGTGAAGTAGCCGAGCACGCCAAGCAGCGCCGCCGAGAGGCCGAACGGCGTGTAGCTGGCCGAGTCGAGCAGCACACCACCCAGGAAACCGACGAACGCGCCCTCGCCCGAGCCGCGCAGCATGGCCCACGCCAGCACGACCACGAGCACCAGGTCAGGCCGCCCACGCACCAGGGGCAGGCTCGGCCCGGCGACGGACTGCAGCAACGCCGCCACCGCCAGCAGGCCAGCCGCGATGACGAACCTCACCGGCTGGTCGCCAGAGCAGTCACTTCCAGTAGTCAGTTACCTCCAGGTGGTTCCCTCCGGGGAGATCTCTGGTTTTGCTGGCTGCTACCCGAGCGTACTGCGCCCCGCCAGCTCATTGCCCTGAGTCGGCCAGCACGTACAGCCGCTCCAGTTTGTCCATGGCCACCGCGGCCTCGACGACAGCGGCCTGGAACGGATCGGCGTCCTTGCGCTCGACCCGCTGGACCTTGCCCACCACGAGGCCCTCGGGGTACACGCCGCCGAGACCCGAGGTGAGCACCCAGTCGCCGGGTGATACGACGTCGCTCTGCGGGATGTAGGCAATGACCATCAGGTTGCCTTGCGACTGGCCGCGCAGCACGCCGGTGGTACGCGACTCGGTCTGGAGTCGGACGCTCACGGAGCTGTTCAGGTCGTTGATCAGCCGAACCTTGGCTGAGGTCGGATTGACTCGCTCGACACGGCCCACCACGCCCTGGTGGGTAATGACTACGGCGTCCTGCTTGATCCCGTCGTTTGCGCCGCGGTTGATGGTGATCGCCTGGACGTAGGGCGTGTCGTCGCGCGCGAGGACCTCGACGGGCAGGAACTCGCCCGGGCCAGTGCGCTCCTTCATGCCCAGCAGGTTGCGCAGGTCCTGGTTCTCGACCTCGAGCTCTCGCATGCGCACCAGCTCCGAGCGAAGCTGGTCGATCTCATCCTTGTAGTCGGCATTTTCGTCGGCCAGGCTGCGCACGCGCTGAACCGTCGAGACAAACGTCGCCGCTTCGTCGGCAGTGCCCGAGACACCCATCTGCAAAGGCGCCAGGACGGTCGAGCCGACGCCTTCGAGGCCCCGCCAGGGGCCGGGAATCAAGAACACCACCGCCAAACCCACGACCACGAGGGTGCTCACCCAACGTGGCAGTTTCCGGCGCGGGGGATCGCTCATCATCTCCGATATAGCGGGCGCCCGGAGTGCTGGTCCACGAGTACCTTACGCAGAACCTCCAGTTCGTTCAATACCTTGCCGGTCCCACGCACGACACAACCGAGCGGGTCCTCGGCCAGGTGCACCTGCATCTTCGTCCGTCGCGACAGCAGGTCGCCCAGGCCCGGCAGCAACGAGCCGCCGCCTGCCAGGGTAATGCCACGCGCCATCATGTCGGCCACCAGCTCGGGCGGCGTCTCTTCGATGGTATCGGTTACCGCGTCCACGATCGCGTTCACCGAGATGGCAATGGCCTCGCGAATCTCGTTGCCTCCGACTTCCAGCTCGGCCGGCAAGCCGGTCACCAGGTCGCGCCCGCGGACCACGACGCGCTGATCCGGGGTGCGACCGTTGAGGCCGTAGTAGGCGTTGCCGGCCGCGATTTTGACCTCTTCGGCCATGCGCTCGCCGATGAGCAAGTTGTGCTTCTGGCGTGTGTATTGGGCGATGTTCATGTCCATCTCATCGCCGGCGATGCGAATCGATCGTGCCACGACGATTCCGCCCAGAGAAATGACCGCGACTTCCGTTGTACCACCACCGATATCGACGATCATGCAGCCGGCTGGTTCGGTGATCGGTAAGCCTGCGCCAATGGCGGCGGCCATCGGCTCCTCGATCAAATGTGCTTCGCGAGCGCCAGCTTCAATGGCCGCATCGTGTACGGCGCGTCGCTCAACTTCGGTAACCCCTGAAGGAATGCCGATCACCACGCGCGGTTTGGGCACGATCGTGAATCGTTCGTGCACTTTACGGATGAAGTAATGCAGCATCAGCTCGGTCACGTCGAAATCGCTGATGACGCCATCTTTCAAGGGGCGAACGGCGACGATATTGGCAGGCGTACGCCCGACCATGCGTTTGGCATCGGCGCCAACGGCCAGGGGCCGCTTCGTCTTGGCATCGATCGCCACGACAGAGGGTTCGTTGATAACGATGCCCTTACCGCGTACCAGCACCAGCGTGTTGGCCGTGCCCAGGTCGATGCCGATGTCACGGGAGAACATGCCCATGACACTGTTGAAGGGGTTGCCCAACGCCATGTGGTCTACTGAATCTCGCGAAGAGGCAGGCGAATCGGCAAGCCGCCCGATTATACGGGCGGGTTTCGAGGGTTGGGAATCGTGCGCCTGGTGTTTCTAGGCAGTCCCGCCTTCGCGCTGCCCAGTGTAGAGGCGCTCCACGCGGCAGGACACGAGGTCGGCCTGGTTGTCACGCAACCCGATCGTCCGGCCGGCAGAGGACAGAAGACTACACCACCGCCGGTGGCGGTGTATGCCCGCGAGCACGGCCTGGCGCTGTGGCAGACGAGCTCGCTGCGCGGCGCCGAGGCCGAGGCGCGGCTGCGCGAGTTCGAGCCCGAGGCAATGGCGCTGGCTGCGTTTGCCGCGCTGGTGCCGAACAACGTTCTGGCTATCGCCCCGCGCGGGATCTTGAACGTGCACCCGTCGCTGCTGCCACGCTGGCGCGGTGCCGCGCCGATCCAGGCCGCGCTGCTGGCGGGCGACCCCGAAACCGGCGTGTCGATCATCCGTCTGGTGTCGGCGCTCGACGCCGGGCCCATCTTCGTCCAGGAGCGCGTGGCAATTGCCGCGTTCGACGACTACCTGTCGCTGGAGGCAAGCCTCTCGTCACTCGGCGCACGCCTGCTGGTGCAGACGCTCGAGGAATGGCCCGAGCCGCGCGAGCAGGATGATGCCGCAGCCACGTATTGCCGAAAGATCGAGCGCGACGACGCGCGCATAGATTGGAGCGCGCCGGCCGAACTGATCTGGCGGCAGGTGCGCGCCTACCGCGGCTGGCCGCAGGCTTTCACGTCCGTTGGCGATCGCCAGCTCAAGGTGCTCCGCGCCACGCCTCTCGGCCGCGACCTTGTCCACCACACCGACGATCGGGGAGCCGATGCACAGATGGTGGTCCGCTCCGCGGAGGAGGCGGTCCGTGGCGCCGCTCCGAAGGAAAGTGACTTCGGCACCGAGGAAGCCCTGCAGGCGGGCGTTCCCGGCACGGTCACGCTCGATCGGGGCATCCCTGTGGTGGCCACTGGCCGTGGGGGGGCGCTGCGTCTGGACGAGGTCCAGCGCGAGGGCAAACGGGCCATGAGCGGCGCCGAGT
>CBJLVJ010000238.1:0-5381 GCA_966426465.1 uncultured bacterium
GATCAGCTCGGCGGCTCGCGCGGTCGCCCGAAACACGGCCTCGGCAACCGGTCCGGGCGTCCCGGCAATGCTGAGCACCATGCGGTTGTGCACCGTGTCCGCGTGTCGGTCGAGGACCCAGGCGCCGCGCACACTTTCGACTGCTGCCTGAATGGCGTGCATCACGTCCTGGCGCCTGCCCTCGCTGAAGTTGGGGACGCATTCCACCAGGGCCGACGAGGGCGACGCGTCCGGGCGACTTACCATCTCCGTTCGAACGGCATTGAACCATCCGGACTCGAGCTCGATCCTCGACTGGAAGGTTGGCGAGCTGCTCGAACGGCTCGGCTCGTCCGATCCGACGCCGGGCGGCGGCGCAGCCGCGGCCCTGGGCGGGGCACTCGGCGCGGCGCTCGTGCAGATGACAGGCAGCCTGACGATCGGTCGACCACGCTTTGCCAACGTCGAGGACCAGGCGCAGCGCATCGTCCAGCGCACGGCTGAGCTGCGCGAGCGGCTTGCGCAACTGGCCGAGGCAGACGCCGAGGCGTTCGACAAGGTCAGCGCGGCCTACAGGCTTCCCCGCGCCGACGAGGCCCAGAAAGCAGCCCGTTCGGCATCGATCCAGTCGGCGCTGCGGCTTGCCGCCGAGGTGCCGCTCGAGACCGCTCGAATCTGCGTCGAGGTGGTCGAGGTAGCCGAGGAAGCCGCGCCGGTGCTGAATCAGGCCGTCATTTCGGACGTGCTCGTGGGCGCGCTGCTGGCGCAAGCCGCACTGCGCGCCGCGGCGATCAACGTCGAAATCAATCTGGCCAGCATGACCGATGCGGCGACAGTCGCGCGGTACTCGCAGGACCTCGGCCGACTCTTGTCAGGCGTCGACGAGCGGGTCGAGCGCATCCTCCAGGCGGGCCGGGCCAGGTTCCCCCGCCATCAGAGCTAGCGCCGCATCCATGACAGTGTCGAGTGCCGCGTCAGGTTGGATCGGCAGGCGCACCAGGCGCGCGGGCGGTCGCTGAGCGCCGAGCCAGCGCAGCACCACGTCGACGTCCTCGGGAGCCGTGCGTGGCTCATCTCGAGTCAGCAGATTGGCTGCGAACTGGCGGACGTCGTCGGCTTCGAGAGTTGTCCAGCCGCGCAACACGCCACGGTCGATCACGAAGGCTTCGATGCTGGCCGAACCGGGTCGGACCACGGCGTAGCGTGCCTCGCGCGGGTCGGCCGGCAGCAACTGCGTACGGACGTCGAAGCCAAGCACGGCCCGCAGCAGGCGCGTCGAGCGCTGGCGGGCGACGTCCTCTGCAGCCGCGGTGTGGCCGTTCAGAAACGCCCACGCCTCGCGCAGGCTGCGCTCGTACTGAGCCGCATCGCTGCGCCTCAGGCGGTCGAGGTCGAACACCTGGCGCGCGAGCAAGCGTGCCTGCTGAGCGGCGGTCTCGTTGCGGAACGGCCCGACAAACTCGCCATCGTGTGCTGAAGGACCGAGGCTCAGCTCGAGCCGCGGCGCTGTCGGCTGGCGCTTGCCACGGGACAGCCGGGGCCACGGCGGACGCCGGATCCATACGCGCGGAGTCCGTTGCTGACGGACCGTGTTGAAGCGCGGCAGCAAGCTCCGGATCTGCCGATCCTCGAGCACCAGCGCCTCCAGGTCAGTGGCGCAGGTGGTCGTGTCGACCGCCTCCACGGCGCCCGCGAGCCCCTCCAGGCGACGGGTCGGACCGAGCGGCCGATGCACGTAGTCGGCCATGCGTGTGCGCAGTCGCCGCGCTTTGCCGACGTACAACGCGGTGCGCTGCTCGTCTCGCATGACGTACACGCCGGGCTCGTCTGGCAGGGCGCTCGACGTAGCACCGCGCCGGAGCACAGCCGACCGGCCCGCCGCGCCGGACTCGAGCACGAGCGCCTCGCCGGCCCGCTCGACCAGGCGCTGGCCGACGAGCGCCAGCACGCGCGCTTCTTCGTCCGATCGATCGATCTGGACAGTGCCGATGCTCAGATGCGCGGCAACCAGCGCCAGCGTTGGCTTCGATGCCAGGTCGAGCAGGCGCGTGGCAGCCTCGTTGGCGTCGACCAGGATGGGCTCGGCCAGCACCCGCCCGATGCGGCGGGCTTCGGCGTCGACGAAGGCCCACGTCAAGCGCGCATCCTGGGCGAAAATCGGACGGCTGCCCAGGAAACGCACCAGGTCATCCAGGACGTCTGCAAACGGCGGCAGATCGTCGAGCGCCGCCGGCTCGAGACCCAGCCGCGCGGCAACATAGCGCGGCACGCGCTTGCCCGGATTCAGCGTCACCTCGAAACGCTCGCTGATCTCGCCGGGCAGCACGGCACGCGCCGACACGCGCACGATCCGCCCGCGGCCGGGCGTAGGTCCGGTGGCCACGAGCGCCAGAGCGGTGAAACCGCGCGGCACGTGCGCGCGACCGCGCAGCGTCCACGTGCTGTCCTGACCTCGTTCCAGGCGTGGGTCGCCTTCCAGTGGCGCGGCGAGCTTCGCCCGAAGCGCAGGCGGCGCAAATCCGCCGTACACGTGCGACAGGAGCGCCGCCTCGTCGGCTGAGCCGCGTCCGACCAGGAACGCGTACGCCCGATCGCGCAACGCCAGGAAGCCAGCCTCACCGGCGACCATCAAATCATCGAGCGCTCAGCCGCTGGCGAGCAGGCTGCGCACCTGATCGGCCAACCAGGGCTCGCTCCACATGGTCTCGGGACCGCCGGGCAGAAGCGGACCGAGTCGTTGCAGGTGGAGTGTGCCGCGCCGATCGATCAAGAAGGTCGAGGGCAGCGCCCGCACGCCGTAGGCCCGGGTCGTGTCGCCTTCCTGGTCCATGACGGCGTACAGCTTCAGGTCGTACTGGCGCTCAAAGGCCAGGATGGCAGCCTCGTCCTCTTGCAGGTCGACAGAATAGAGCCGGAACGGCTGGTCGCGGAGCTCGTCGGCCAGCTGCTGCAAGGCAGGCATCTCCGCTTTGCACGGCTCGCACCACGTCGCCCAGAAGTTGACCAGGACGACCTTGCCCTGGTCGGCCGCGAGATCAGACATACCGTCGCTGACGACCGGCAGCGCGATCTGAGGCGCGGGTGCGCCGGCCTGCGCGAAATTCGGGGTGGCCTGAGCCGGCTTGAGCAGCGTCATCCACCCGACGATACCCGCCGCGACGACGGCGATCAGTGCGCCACCTGCGATCGCCATCCGCCTCACAGTGGCCGATTTTATCCGCGCGATCTGATCGGGCCGTCTAATCACGGCAGACTTTATGATGTGGCACGTGTCCGAGACGAGCGATCTGGCGTCTGTTCTGCTCGCGGCTGAGCCCGCCGAGCGAGAGGGTCTGTTGCGCGGGGCAACGACCACCGACCTCGCGGCAGCCGTGAGCGCGCTCGGCCACACACGCCAGCCAGCCGCCGCGGAAGTTCTGGCACTGGTCGACCTGGTCGTGGAGGATCGCGCCCTGCGCAAGGAGGCCCGGCGCGAGCTGCACCGACTGCGGTCCATGGGCGTCGAGCCAGGCGCACCCGTGCAGGTGACCACTGAAACGGCGCCGACACGCGAGGTCTCCACGCTGCCAGTCAGCGAGGCGTGGGTGACCTATGTGGACTCGACCGGCTCGCGCGCGCTGTGGCTCGTCGCGGACAAGCCGCTCGGCGGTGTGTGGTTCGCGGCGACGCTGCTGAACGATCAGCGCGGGCTCATCGAGCTGAATCTGGCCGACACCACGCGCAAGCGGTTCCACAAAGACCTGGATGATGCGCGCAAGACATCCGGTACGTGGGTGCGCCTGCCCGGCGACTACGCCCTCGCGTTGATCCGCGAGGCGGTCGACCTTACGCACGAGGTCGGCGGCGGACTGCCCACGCGGTATCGCGCTTTTCGCGACGTCTTCGGCGAGGCGTCGGCGCCACCCGAACGGGCGCTGGTGTACGAGACCATCAGTCCAGTCGAAACCAACTTCAATCCCGCGTGGCTCGAAGAGTCGGCGCGTCTGACCGCCGAGCCGGAGGTGGCCGGCTGGTACGTGCCGCTGCCCGCCGAGCTGCGCGCACGAGCGCTCGAGATAGCCCGTGCGCCAAGCGCTAGCCTGCTTCTGCCGGGCCGTACGCCCGAGCAGCAGGCCCTTCAATTGCTGGCCGACGCCGCGCAGCAGGAGCTCACGCCCCAGATGCGGCGCGCCTTGCGGCGAAGGCTGGAGGAAACTGCCTTCATCTTCGTCGCGACGGATCGGCTGGAGGCCGCGCGCCTGGCCGTGGCCGCGGCCAGGGCGATCGAGGACAGCCACCTGCCGCCGGAGCATCATCCGCTCTTGAGGATGCTCCTGGAAGCCGGCCTGGTACGGCTCACCGGCGCCGAGATGGTCGGTACCCAGCGAGCGTGGCAGGTGCTGCTCGAGCTGATCGAGCGCGGCCAACAGCTCGAGGGCCAGCCTGGCCAGGTCGAGACCCGACCGAGCGGTTTGATCCTGCCCCGCTAGCCCGCGTGGAAGCCGCGCAGGCGCTTGGCGCGGCTCGGATGGCGCAGCTTGCGCAGGGCGGTCGACTCGATCTGGCGGATGCGCTCGCGCGTGACGCCGATCTCGCGGCCAATCGCGGTGAGACTCTCGTCCTTGTCGTCGCCCAGGCCAAAGCGACGCTCGATGACGCGTCGCTCGCGCGGAGTCAGCGTCAGCAGCGTGTCGCGAATACGCTCGGCCAGCAGGCGGTACTCGGCCGCCAGCTCGAGGTTCGTCGCGTTCTCGTCGGCCACCATGTCCGACAGTCGCGTGTCCTGGTCGTCGCCGACGAAGCCGTCCAGCGACACAGGCTGAGGGAGCACCTGGCTGAGCTCGCGTACGCGCTCCGGCGAGAGCTGCAGCGCCGCGCCGATTTCCGCTTCGGTCGGCTCGCGGCCGAGCTCCTGGTGCAGCTGGCTCGATACCCGCGCCATGCGGTTGACCACGTCGTACAGGTGAACGGGGATGCGGATGGTACGCGCGTCGTCGGCGATCGCCCGCGAAACGGCCTGGCGGATCCACCACGTCGCGTAGGTGCTGAACTTGAAGCCGCGGCGCCAATCGAACTTTTCGACTGCGCGTAGCAGGCCGAGGTTGCCTTCCTGAATCAGGTCGATGAGCGGCACACCGCGGTTGGAGTAGCGGCGGGCAACACTCACCACCAGGCGCAGGTTCGCGTCGGCCAGCGAGGCACGCGCCACGTCACCCTCATGGACGAGCGCTTCGAGCTCGTCGCGCTCCGCGGTGGACACCGTTTGCTCCCCCAGCCGCTCGGCGGCTGCCCGGCCGCGCTCGATCGCCTGTGACAGGCGCACCTCGTCGGCCGCCGTCAGCAGCGGCACGCGGCCGATCTCGCGCAGGTAGAGAGCCATCGCTTCGCCGGCGCCGTCGGCGGAGGCGGCATCGAAGGCAGAC
>CBJLVJ010000239.1:0-5372 GCA_966426465.1 uncultured bacterium
CGGGACGCACGTCGGGTGCGAGCACGGCGTCTGCGGCGCGTGCACCGTGCTCGTCGACCAGGAGCCAGCGCGTGCCTGCCTCATGCTGGCGGTGCAGGCCGACGGCGCCGAGGTCACCACCGTTGAAGGCATCGCCTCGGGCGAACAGATGCACCCGCTTCAACAAGCGTTCTGGGACGCTCACGCGCTGCAATGTGGCTTCTGTACGTCGGGCATGCTCCTCACCAGCCTGGCCTTCTTGAGAGATCGTCCGCGACCCTCCGACGGCGAGATTCGCGAGGCAGTCAGTGGCAATCTGTGCCGCTGTACCGGTTACCAGAACATCGTCAAGGCCGTTCGACTGGCATCCGAGCGCATGCGTGCCGGCGATTCGTAGGAACGAGGACCCGCGCCTGCTGCGCGGCATGGGCTCGTTCGTGGACGACATCGACCCACCTGGCGTCCTCCACGCGGCGATCTTGCGCAGCCCATATGGACATGCGCGCATCGGCAGCATCGACACCTCCAGGGCGCGCGCTCAGGCGGGGGTGCGGGCCGTGTACACGGCGGAGGATCTCGGCGAGTTCAACCAGCCGGCGCCGCTGGTCGTGCCGCATCCCAGCCTGACACACGGCCGGACACAGCGGCCACTGGCCGTGGGCAAGGTGTGTTACATCGGCGAGGCGGTCGCGATGGTGGTCGCCGACGATCGTTACACGGCTGAAGACGCGGCCGAGCTGATCGAGGTCGAGTGGGAGCCGCTGGCGGCGGTCGTCGATTTTCGCGTGGCGGCCGAGCCCGACCAGCCGCGGGTCCACGACGACGTGCCGAACAACGTCGCCGCGCGCCTGGAACAGGTGGTCGGTGACCCGGCGCAGGCGTTCCGCGGGGCGGCGCACGTGTTCGAAGAGCACCTGGCGATCGAGCGCTCGTGCGGCAGCCCGATCGAAGCGCGGGGTGTGGTGGCCGTGTTCGACCCGCTGCAGCAAGCGCTCACGGTGTGGGACGCGACGCAGGCGCCGCTGACCATCAAGAACGGCCTGGCAAACATGCTCGGCTTGCCCGAGTTCAAGGTCGAGGTCATCGCGCCGGACGTGGGTGGCGGCTTCGGGACCAAGATCATGATGTTCTTCGCCGAAGAGGTGCTCGTGCCCTGGGCGGCCATCCAGCTGCAGCAGCCCGTCAAGTGGACTGAGGATCGCCGCGAGCACTTCATCTCGGCCAACCAGGAGCGCGGCCAGCTCCACACGGCGCGCGTGGCGGTCGACACCGAAGGCCGCATTCTGGGTGTGGAGAGCACGTTCATCCACGACACGGGCGCCTATACCCCCTACGGCATGGTGGTGCCGATCATCACCGTGACGCAGCTGCCCGGACCCTACAAGGTGCCCAACTACCGATCGGAGTTCACCGTCGTTTACACCAACACGCCGTGTGTCAGCCCGTACCGCGGCGCTGGTCGACCGCACGCGTGCTTCGTTATGGAGCGGCTCATCGGCAGGATCGCGCGCGAGCTCGGGCTGGAGCCCAACGAGGTTCGGCGGCGCAACTTTGTCCAGCCCGATGAGTTTCCATGGGACGTGGGGCTGCCGTTTCAGGACGGCGCGCCCACGCGCTACGACAGCGGCGACTATCCCGCCGGGCTGGCGCTGGCCGAGGAGATCATCGATGTGCCGGCCTTCCGCGCCGAGCAGGCCGCGGCGCGAGGTGAGGGGCGCTACCTCGGCATTGGCTTCGCGGCCTACGTCGAGGGCACTGGCATCGGGCCCTACGAGGGCGCGCACGTGCGTATCGAGCCCAGCGGTCGCGTGCTGGCCGTGACCGGGCTGACCAGCCAGGGCCAGGGCCACTACACCACCTTCGCCCAGATCGTGGCCGATCAGCTTGGCTGCGAGGTGTCCGACGTGACCGTCGTTACTGGCGACACGGGTCGCTTCAACTGGGGCGCGGGCACGTACGCCAGTCGAGCGCTGGTGACGGCAGGCAACGCGATTGGCCTGGCGGCCGGCGCGGTTCGCCAGAAGGTGCTGGCGCTGGCCGCGGAGCTACTGGAAGTCAGCCCTGGCGACCTGGAGCTTGGCGGCGGCAAAGTCGTGGTGCGAGGTGCGCCCGGGCGCGAGCTCAGCCTCGGCGCGCTGGCCACGGCGGCCAATCCGATTCGCTACGCCTATGGCAAGTCCGCCAACCAGGCGGCCTTGCAACTGGTCAAGCCGCGCGAGGGAGCGGTGCTCGGCCCGGGCGAGGAGCCCGGCCTCGAAGCGCGCGGCTTCTTCGCGCCTGAGCGGGCCACCTGGGCCAGTGGTCAGCACGCGGCGATCGTCGAGGTCGATCCGCTGACCGGCAACCTGCGTTTCGTGCGCTACGTGGTGGTCCACGACTGCGGCGTGGTGATCAACCCCACGATCGTCGAGGGTCAGATCCACGGGGGCGTGGCGCAGGGAATTGGCGGCGCCTTCTACGAGCGCCTGCACTTCGACGAGAGCGGCCAGCTGTTGAATGCCAGCTTCATGGATTTTTTGATGCCGACGGCGGTCGAGGTCCCTGAAATCGAGATCGCCCATATCGAAACACCCAGCCCACTCAACCCGCTCGGGGTCAAAGGCGTGGGCGAGGCCGGCACCATTCCCGTGGCGGCGCTCGTCGCCGAAGCCATCGAGGACGCGCTCGCCCCGTTCGGCGTGCGCATCCACGAGATGCCGCTGTCCCCCGCCCGCGTGCGCGAGCTCATCGAGGAAGCCGCAGCGCGCGACTAGCGTTCGTAGATGGCGCTGGCGGCCGCCGCGCCGGAGGCGGGCGGGTTGAAGCCGTGGCGCGGCAGGAGGTGCTCGAGGGCGGTCAGCAGCAGCATGACGTTGCGCTGTTGCGCCGAGTAGCCCATGATGCCGACCCGCCACATGCGGTCGGCGTACTCGCCCAGGCCGCCCGCGATTTCGATGTCGTACTCGTCGAGCAGGGCCGCCCTGACCGCCGCGGACGACACACCCGGCGGCGCCACCACGGTCGTGACCGACGGCAGCCGGTGCGCCGGGTGGGCGAACAACCCGAGACCGAGCGCCTCGAGGCCGGCGCGCAGCGCCGAGGCGTGCAGACAATGGCGTTCGAGCCGCCGCTGCAGCCCCTCTTCGGCCACCAGCTGCAGGGCCTCGTACAACGCGTACAGGTTCAAGACCGGCGACGTGTGGTGGTAGATGTGCTCGGGGCCCCACAGGCGAGCGTGCAGCTCCAGGTCCAGGTACCAGCTCTGCACAGGCGTGCGGCGCTCGCCGAGGGCGCGCATGGCACGTTCAGAGAGGGTGACGGGCGCTAGCCCGGGCGGCGCCGACAGGCACTTTTGCGAGCCGGCGTAGCACGCGTCAATGCCCAGCTCGTCAACCGGCAGGCGCACCCCGCCAAGCGTGGCGACGGCATCCACCACCAGCAGCGTGTCCGTCTCGTGACACACGTCGGCCAGTCCTGCCAGCGGCTGCTCCGCCCCGCTCGAGGTCTCACCGTGGACCACCGCGAGCACCCGCGGCCGATGCCTGCGTACGGCGTCCGCCAGCTCCTGGTTGTCGACGGGCGAGCCGCACGTGCCGCACACCACAACAACCTCGACGTTGTGAAGCCGTCTAGCAATCTCGACCATGCGGTGGGCGAAAAACCCCGCCTCGCCGATGACGACCGTGTCGCCCGGCTCGAGCAGATTGACGAGCGCCGCCTCCATGCCGCTGCCGCCCGAGGCGGGCAACACGAACGTCGCCAGGTTCTCCGTTTCGAACACCTGGCGCAGCAAGTGCGCGATCTCCTCCATGAGGCCAAGGAGGTACGGGTCCTTGTGTCCAGTGAGCGGGGCGATGAGCGCCTGAACGACGCGCGGGTGCAGGTTGCTCGGTCCGGGCGCCATCAGCAACCGTTGCGGTGGGCGGAGCATCTTCTTTGAAACCACTCTACGCCATTACTAAACTAAGCTGGTGGCGATCAAGGAAGAGACGATTCAGCCCACGCGCACGCGGACCTGGCAGCCCGCCGCGCTGGCCGCGCTGTCGGGCGCGGTCGTGGTTGGTCTGCTCTTCCTGCTGTGGTTCGGTCTGCAGCAGAAGGACCTGGCGGGCAGCAAAGTGGTCAACGTGCCGTTCACCACAGCGCCCGACTTCACGCTCGGCACGTTCGATGGTGGGACCTTCAAGCTGTCGGATGCGTTGCAGACGGGTAAGCCCGTGGTGGTCAATTTCTGGGCGTCGTGGTGCGGCCCGTGTGCCGACGAGGCGCCAGTGCTGCAGGATGCTGCCCGTCGTTATGGCGACCGTGTCACGTTCGTCGGGGTCGACGTCCAGGACGTCGACGCGGATGCCCAGGCGTTCATGCGCAAGTACGGCATCAGCTACACCAGTGGCTCAGGCAATGCAGGGCCGATCTCGGTCCAGTACGGCATGCGGGGTGTGCCTGAGACGTACTTCATTGCGCCCGACGGACGGCTGATCCGCAAGTGGAACACACTGACCTCGGCCGACCTGGAGCAGTTCCTGGGCGAGCTGCAGCGTGCCAGCGGCGCCCGGGCTGGCTGAGGCGCTGCTGGTCGTCCTGCGATGGCTGCACGCGGTCGCGTCGATCGTCTTCCTCGGCTGGAGCGCTGTCTTGTGGCTCGATGGGCCGCCCGCTGGCAATGCGTCGGTGGCGCGACAGCGTTTCCGCGAAGTGACCGAGCTGACGCTGCTGATCCTGCTGGCCAGTGGCGCGGTGCTCACGTTCGACCGACTCTCGCGCGGAGCTGGCGGGGTCTATGCGGCGGTGCTGGCGGTGAAAGTGGCATGCGCGGTGGCGACCTACCAGTTCGCGTTTCGCTGGCGGCGGGTAGGTCTGCCGGTAGGCGCCCTGGACGGGCGAATTGCTTTGATATTCGGCGCGGCGACAGTATTCTTTGCCGCCGTCCTCAAGGGGGTCTTCGACAGTGGCGTTAGCAGCGCAACATGATTCCACCCGTTCCGTGTTCGCTTCACGGAACCTGAAATTTTTCGTCGCGGGTGGAGTGATCGCGCTCGCCGTCGCGTACCTGGTCACCATGGGTCTGCAGGGGACGACCGTCTATTTCCTGACTGTGAGCGAGCTGCAGGCCAGAGGCCCGGCCGCTCAGAACCAGCTCTTCCGCGTCTCGGGCAACCTCGTGCCGGGCTCGCTGGTCAAGGACAGCAGTGGCCTGGGCGTGCACTTCCAGATCGCCGACACCAGCTCGGCGCCGCTACCGGTGGTGTATCGCGGCGGACAGGTGCCCGACGTCATCGGCGACAACATCGAGATCGTTGCCGAGGGCAAGCTCGATGCTCAGGGGACGTTCACGGCCAACAACGTGCTGGCCAAGTGCCCCTCACGACTCGAGGACGCCGCCCCAGAAGAACGCGACTACCAGTGATTCCCCG
>CBJLVJ010000240.1:0-5368 GCA_966426465.1 uncultured bacterium
GTTGAGGAGTCGCTCTGCCTTGGCGTACTCGTCGTGCAACATATGCGCGAAGGCGCAGCTGCGCGTCGACCAGGCAATCCCTCGTCTATCGCCAAGCTGTCGATACAGCACCAGCCCACGCTCGAAATAGGCAAGTGCCTGGGCATGGTCGCCGGTTTCCGCGGCCGTGTAGCCGGCCACGTTCAGCACTTTGGCTTCTAGCATTGCGAGTTCGGGCGTCGGCTCGGGACGCGGGAGCGCCAGCGCTGCCTCGACCCAGGTGCGCGCTTCAAACAGCGCCGAGCATGTGGTCCAGAACGTGAACAACGCCGCGTTGAATCGCAGCGCCGCCGACACGTCACGCGCCTCGAGCATCCAGCGCAGCGCGGCACGCACGTTGTCTCGCTCCGCTACGAGCCGCCGCAGCCAATCCCACTCCGCGGGCTGGTCCCATGCCTGCTCGGCGGCCTCCGCCAGCCGCATGTAGTAGGCCGCGTGCCGCTCGAGGGTCATGTCGGCCTCACCGCTACGAGCAAGTTGCTCGGCCGCATACTCGCGGATGGTCCCGAGCATCTCGAAACGCGAACGTCCGTCGGTGCCCTCCTCGCGCTGTACCAGGCTGCCGCCCACGAGCCCCACCAGTGGGCTCTCGACATCGTGCTGGGCTGCGTCGGAGCCGCCACTGACCGCTTGCGCCGCTTCCAGCGTGCATCCGCCGGCGAACACGCTCAATCGCCGGAACACCTGCTGTGCGGCCGGGGACAACAAGCTGTAGCTCCAGTCGATGGCATGCCCCAGCGTCATATGGCGGGCTGGTGCGTCCCGCGCGCCGCTCGTCGACAGGGCGAACCGACTGTCTAGCCGTGCCAACAGCTCTTGCGGGCTGAAGAGCGCGGCGCGCGCACCTACCAGTTCGATCGCCAGCGGTAACCCGTCAAGCCGGCGGGCGATCTCGCCCAGCGCTACCAGGTTGGATTCGGTCAGTGCCAGGCCAGGATTCACCGACCTGGCTCGCTCGATCAACAGACTGACCGCGGCATAGCGCTTATATGCGTCGGCCGGCATGAGCCGCCGACGGCCGTCTGGAGCTGGTGGCGAAGGCAACGGCAGCACGACAAATCGGTGCTCCCCCGACAGCTCGAGCGCGGTCCGACTCGTCACCAGGAGCTTCAATCGCGGAGCTCCCGTCAGCAGCTCGGCCAGCCGCGGCGCAGCCTCCAAGACGTGCTCGAAGTTGTCCAGGACGAGCAAGACGTCACGAGTGCGAAGGTAGCGTCCAATTCGTTCGGCCGGTGGCTGCCGCCCGGAGGCGGCCAGATTGAGCGTGTGGGCGACGGTGACCAGGACGTGCGCCGGATCGGTCAGCGGCGCGAGCGGGATGAAAAACACGCCATCCACGAATGCGGCGCATAGCCGTGACGCTACCTCCAGCGCCAGACGGCTCTTGCCGACCCCGGGCGCGCCGGTGAGTGTGAGCAGCCGTATGTCAGGGCGGCTCAGATTGGTCTCGAGTTCTTCAATCTCTCGCTCGCGCCCGATCAGCGCGGTCGTCGAAGAGGGCAGGTTGCTCGGCCGCACGCTGGGAGACCGGGCGGGTTCCAGACGAGAAACGGGCAGCTCGCCTCGCGCCACGCGGACGAAAAGCTCGCGCTGGGGCGGCGGGATGCCCAGCTCACTGGCGAGGCGCTCGGCGAATTCGCGCGAGGGGCGGCGCTCATCCGCCTCGATCTTGCGCAGGGTGACGACGGCGCAACCGGTACGCGCGGCGAGCTCGGTCCGCTGCAAGTGCAGGCCCTGGCGGCGCAGCGTGAGCCATTCACCGAACGATGTCGCAGGCAGCACGGCTTGCTCCTTCGTCGGATCTCGTATCCGTTTTTGTAACACCGCGCGCCAGCCGACTGATACCAAACCAGCCGTCGCGCGCAGCATGCTGGTCGCAATCACCAACAGAGGGGGCCGACATGAGTACGGCGGTACCAGCGAGAGCGCTAGTCAGACGAGCGGGGACGCACGGCCAGCAAGCCACGGCGGCCGCGAACAGGCGGTGGATGACGGTCGGAGTGCTCTCCGTCTTACAGGCAGTAGAAAACTCCGAGGGCGGGCTGATCAACAGCCTGTTCCCGGTCATCCGCGCCGACCTGGGCCTGAGCCTCGGCGCTCTGGGCGTACTCACCAGCGTAGGCAAGTTCGCCCGCATGCTCATGGGCCCGTTGTGGGCTATGCTCGGCGACCGATTCGGCCGCAAACTGATACTGGTCGCCACGGCGCTGTGGGGCGTGTGGATGATGGGCGCTGGATTTGCCCAGAGCTACGAGCAGTTGTTGGTGCTCTACGCGATTGGTGTGCTTGGTACGGTTGCAGGCGAACCGATCTCCAATGGTCTGGTCTCCGACCTGTTCAAGCCCAATGAGCGGGGCAAGGTGTACGGCACCATGCGGAGCATCGGCGGCTTCGCCAGCATCATTGCGACGCCGTTGATCGGTCAACTGGCCGGCGTCCCGGACAACCAGGGCTGGCGATTTGGGATGTTCATCATGGGTGGCATCGGCGTGCTAGGGGGCGTGCTGACCTGGTGGTTCGCCGAAGACCCGCGCAAGGCAGGCGGCATCGCCACAGCCGCAACCGCGGACGAGCCGGCCGCACTTGCCGGGAACGAGGAGGGCTTCAAATTCGCGCACGTGCCACGCCTGCTGGCGATCCCCACGGTCGCGTTGCTGGCCGTGCAGCTCGTGTTCATCACCAGTCTGGTGCTCTTCGCCTTCCAGGTTGTCTTTCTGACCGACGTGCGCCACTACACCACGCAGGAGGCCACCATGCTTACGTCGGTGTTCTTCGTAGGCTTCACGATAAGCTCGTTGGTGGGTGGCGTGCTGGGCGACTGGTTTGCCCGCCGCAACCCACGCACCGGCCGCATCACGTTGATGCAGGGCTACTTGCTCGCGTTCGCGGTCCTGAGCTTCCTGGCGATGCAGGTTGACTGGCCGAGCCGAGTGCTCGACTACGCAGTCTGGCTGGTGTTTGGCCTGTTTGGTTCAATCGGCTTCTCGGGCGCGGTGCTGCCGATGGTCTCCACCGTGGTGCTGCCACAGTACCGTGGCACCGCCTTCGCCCTGCTGTTCTCCTTCGTCCAGGGCGCACTGGCGGCCGTCCTGTCCATTTTCCTCGGTGCGCTGGCTTCCAATTTCGGCTTGCGGCCGGTCATGTTGTGGATGATCACCGTCCCCTACGTCCTCAACGCCGTGTACTGGTTCGCCTTCTACCGAACCTACCCGCGAGACGTGGAGCGCATGCAGCGCGACCTGCTCGCCGAGACCGCCGCCGCGGTCTGAAAGGAAGCAATCATGCTTTTCCCACAGCAAAACGACCGCCGCAACAAGCTCGACCTGTCAGGCATCTGGGACTTCAGAATCGACCCGGCGCATGTCGGCGATCAAGCCGAGTGGTTCACCGGCCTGGCTGCTGACGAGGCTGCGCGCCCGATCGCGGTGCCGGGCAGCTGGAACGAGCAGTACGCCGACATCTTCAACTACCTCGACCTGGCCTGGTACGTCAGGCGTACGTACGTCCCGAGAAGCTGGCAGGGGCAGAAAGTGTTTGTCCGCGTCGGCTCAGCCAACTATTACGCCACGGTTTACGTCAACGGAGTCCGCGTTGGCTCGCACGAGGGCGGGCACCTGCCGTTCGCCTTCGAGATCACGAGTCTGTTGAAGTGGGACTCCGAAAACGTGGTGGCCATCAGCGTCGAGAACGAGCTGAAACCGACGCGCGTACCGGCCGGCAACATGTCTACCGCGCTGGGTCCTTTCGCCAGCTACCCGCGTACCACGTTCGACTTCTTTCCATTCGCGGGCCTGCATCGACCGGTGGTGCTGTACAGCGTCCCTCAGACCTACATCGAAGACGTCAGCGTGGTCACGAATACCGACGGCACGGTCAGGGTCACTGCGCGGCTGAATGACCCGGTGGCGGTGCAGGGCAGCATCAGCTTGTCGGCCGGCGGCAACACCCCGCTCCAGGCCAAGCTGTGGTTCGAGCAGGGCGTAGCCGAGGCGAAGTTGAAGGTCCCCGCGCCTCGCTTGTGGTCAGACACAGACCCGTACCTGTACGAGCTGACGGTTTCGACGGACAGCGACCGATACTCGCTGCCAGTTGGCATTCGCACGATCGCGGTGGAAGGCGGGCGGATCCTGCTCAACGGCAAGCCCGTGAAGATGAACGGCTTTGGCCGCCATGAGGACTTCATCGCCAGCGGCAGGGGCTTGAACCTCCCCCTACTGGTCAAGGACTACCAGTTGATGCGCTGGACCGGCGCCAACAGTTATCGGACCTCGCACTATCCGTACAGCGAGGAGGAAATGCAGATGGCCGACCGCGAGGGTTTTCTGATCATTGACGAAATCCCGGCGGTCAGCCTGCAGTTCGAAAACGAGGAAAACGCAGCGACCCGTCTGCGCATGTGCCTGCAGCAGCTGGATGAGCTGATCACGCGCGATAAGAACCACCCGAGCGTGGTCATGTGGAGCGTGGCGAACGAGCCGATGCCGTCAAGCCTGAATCTCGGCAGTCTTGGGGCCTCGGCCAACGGTGATCCATCGGCTGTGCGGGGAAAGCAGTTCCTGGACACCCTGCTGCGCCGCGCTCGGGCACTGGATCCAACCCGACTGGTAACGCTGGTGACGGTCATGGGCGGGCCGCAGGACTGGATGCAAGAGTGCGACGTGGTCTGTATGAACCGCTACTGGGGCTGGTACGTGCTCGGCGGAGAAATGGACAAAGCGCTCGCCTCCCTTGAACAGGAGCTGGATCAAGTCTGGAATGTGTGGCACAAGCCGATCATCATGACCGAGTTCGGCGCGGACACCATGCCCGGATTGCACGGGCAGCCGCCCGTGATGTGGACCGAGGAGTACCAGGCGGACTACATCCGTGGACACCTGGAGGTGGCGGCACGGAAGGACTACGTGGCCGGCATGCAGGTGTGGAACTTCGCCGATTTCGCGGCCGTACAGAGCATCATGCGTATTGGCGGGTTGAACATGAAGGGCATCTTCACCCGCACACGCACACCCAAGCTGGCGGCTCACGTCCTGCGCGAATTCTGGGCCAGGCGACCCGATTCGGCGCAGGCGCCGAGTGTGCGTGAAGCTGTCGCGGTCGGCGGCGCCGCGGCTGCTCGATAACCTTCCCGGTCAGATGGTCATGGCGCTGAAGCCGCCGTCGACAGGGATCAGCGCACCAGTCACGAAGCCGGCGGCCCCTCGCTGGCCAGCCAGACGAGCGCGCCGATGAGCTCCTCAGGGTCGCCGAGGCGGTCCATCGGCGTGTGCTGCAGGATGGCCAGGATTCGCTCCGGCGCCAGGATGTGCCGGTTCTGCTCGGCGGGGGAAGA
>CBJLVJ010000241.1:0-5347 GCA_966426465.1 uncultured bacterium
GGCGCGGTCCACAGAAATGCGGGTCCGATCCTGGCGCCGTCGGCCGCATAGGTGCCGATGGCGGAACAGTCGTCGTCAGCAGCGCCCGTGATCAGACCGAGGCCGAGCGCGCGCAGCGTGCTCGGCCCCTGCTTCGGCGAAGGACTTGCCGCCCCGGCCTCCGTTCGAGCCTCATGGTCGGCGACCTGCAACGTCGCCCGGCGAGAGGGGGATGGCATCGACCAGAGTACAACGCAAGGCATGGACCATCACAGTTGCGCGCCGCCGCGGACACGACGCCGAGCGTCCGCTTCAGCGTATCGGGAGCTGGTCCATGTACACCGTCTTCCACTGCGTGAAGAACTCACGCGCGGCCTTGCCCTGCTCACGTGAGCCACTCGAGCTTTCCTGCATGCCGCCAAATGGCACCTGAAACTCCACGCCCGCGCTCTCCTGGTTGACTTTGACCACGCCAGCGCGGATCTGGTCGGCGAAGCGCAGCGCGCGCGTCAGGTCGTTGGTGAACACGCTGGCTGACAAGCCATAGGGTGTGTCGTTGGCCAGCTGGACCGCCTCGTCGAACGATCGCGCCTGGAGCATGGTCACCACCGGGCCAAAGATCTCCTCCCGTACAAGCCGACTCTCTGGCGTGAGCTCGGCCAGCACGGTCGGCTTGACGAAGTACCCGTCGCCCAGCTCAGTGGCGCGCCCGCCGCCGGCCAGCACGCGGGCGCCCTCACGGCTGCCCAGGTCCAGGTAGTCGCTGACGGTCTTGAGCTGGTCCGCCGACACCAGCGGTCCCACCTGCGTGTCGGCTTCGAGCGGATCGCCCACCTTCCAGCGCTGCGCCAGCGCCACCAATCGATCCTCGAACGGGCCGGCCGCGCCCGCTTCGACGATGACGCGGCTGGTGGCGGTGCACTTCTGGCCGGCGCTGAGGAACGCTCCGCGGGCGACCTGCTCGGCAGCCTGGTCGAGGTCGGCATCAGCCAGGACCACGGCCGGGTTCTTGCCGCCCAGCTCCAGTTGGACCTTCTTGCCACGCTCGATGGCTTTCTTCTGCAGGGCCCGCCCCACGGCGTTGGAGCCGGTGAACGTCACCGCGTCCACGGCTTCGTGCGTGACGAGCACGTCGCCCACTTCCGAGCCCTTACCCAGCACGAGGTTGAGCACGCCTGTCGGCAGGCCAGCGTCGACCAGCGCCTGGAGCAGGTGGACCGCGGTGAGCGGCACCAGCTCGGCCGGCTTCCAGACGACGGTATTACCGTAGGCCAGCGCCGGCGCGATCTTCCAGGCCGGGATGGCGATCGGAAAATTCCAGGGGGTAATGGCCGCGACGACGCCGACCGGCTCGCGGCGAGCGTACAGGAAGGTGCTGGCCGAATGGCTCGGATAGGTCTCGCCGTCGGGTTCGAGCGTCTGGCCGGCGAAGTAGCGCAGGATCTGCATGGCACGCCGCGTCTCGCCGACCGCTTCCACGAGCGTCTTGCCTTCCTCGCGCGTCAGATCGCGGCCAACGTCGCCCGAGCGCTGCTCGAGCAGGTCAGCCGCCTTGCGCAGAATCTCGCCGCGAGCGGGCGGCGGCATCGCCCGCCAGGCGGTAAACGCCGCCTCGGCCGCCCCGACCGCCTCGGCCGCCAGCGCCGCATCGGCCTGCTTGACCTCGGCCACCGCCTCAGAGGGCTGGGCCGGGTTGACATCGCGGCTCGGCCGGCCCCCGTCGCGCCACGTACCGCCAACATAGGAACGCAGTTCAACGCTCATATATCTACAAGGTTATGCCTCAGCAGCCACCAGGTGTCTCACTTCAGGTGGACCCACGGCCAGCTGCCACACCCGTTCCTCGATGCGCCGGTCGGAGATCGTCGCTCGTTCGTGCTGCCGCAAGTGTTCGGCCAGGGAGGGCACGATGAACGTTTCTACGTAGCGCTGGCTCTCCGCCGGATCCTCGAACAAACCCCAGCGAACGGCGCCATCCCGACGGCGCACGATGCGCAGCGCCTGCATCGCCTGGCGGAACTCGGGCGCGCGTTCAGGTGGCACACGGTATTCCGCGATGACCAGCACCGGACCGCGGCGTGGCTCCAGCTCGCCGAAAGCAGACGGAGGATCGCCCATGTGCCGCGATGGGCGCAGGTCGAGGCGCTCGCCATGCCCGAGCCGCCACAGTGGCGTGACCGCCACGCCAAGGACAAGCCCGCCGGCCGCCAGCCCGAGAGTGGCAGGCAAGCCGAGCTGATCGGCCACCGCACCCCACACAAAGCTGCCGGCCGCCAGCCCACCCTGCGACACGAGCAGATAGGTGCCCAGCACGCGTGCCGAAACCCAGCTGGGCGCAAGCGTTTGCGCCGCCACGTTGAAGCCGGACATGATCGTCAGCCAGGCGGCTCCCGAGGCGGCCAGCGCCAGGCCCAGCAGTGGAAGAACTGGCAGCCAGCCCAGCGCGGCGGTGCCCGCAGCGAACACCAGAGACGAGCCGACGATGAGCTGGTCGGTCGACAGCGTGTGCCTCAGACGTGGCAGCAGCACGAACGCACCCACCACCGCGCCCACGCCGAGGCACGCGAGCAGCAGGCCGTATCCGCTCGAGTCGAGGCCGAGCTGCTGGCGAGCCACGAGCGGTAGCAAGGCCCACATGGCGCTGGCGCAGACAACGAAAATCACTGTGCGAGCAAGGACGGCGCGAACCGGTGGCGCGAACCGCACATACCTCAGTCCAGCGAACAGCGCCTCGACGAGCCGCTCGGCATGCGCCGTAGTGGGCGTTGGGACGCGCTCCCAGCGATACAGGACCACAATGGTGGCCAGGAACGAGAGCGCGTTCAACAGGAAGACCCAGCCAGGTCCCGCCGCGGCAACGACCAGGCCGCCAAGGGCTGGCCCGATCGCCCGAGCCAGGTTGAATCCGGCGCCGTTCAACGCGACGGCATTTACCAGTTGGCGGGGCGGCACCACGTCGGCGACGATGGCCTGCCAGGCGGGGCTGTTGATCGACCCACCCAGGCCAAGCGCGAACGTCAGGAGCAGCAACGCCGCCGGGGTGGCTCGGTCGGCCAGCGTGAGCCCGCTCAGGACGCCGGCCGCCAGCAGCATCCAGGCCTGACAAAAAAGGAGGAGCCGCCGACGATCGACCAGGTCGGCCAATGCGCCAGCGGGAAGGCCAACCAGGAGGACCGGCAAACTGGTCGCCGTCTGGATCAGGGCTACGAGCACCGGTGAAGGCGTCAGCGTGGTCATCAGCCAGGCGACGCCCACGTTCTGCATCCACGTGCCAACGTTGGATACGACCGAGGCGATCCAGATTGCGCGAAACGCGCTAGTCGCCAGCGGACTCCAGGCAGCCTCGCGAGCTAGCGGCCTGCTCACGATGTCATTTTGCGCGCACGGGGCACCCGTCGCCCCGTGACGCGCAGACGGACGTCAGCAGCCGCGCACGGTCCACTGCCCACGGCGGCCGTGCGCCAGGTCCCAGTCCATCGCTGCGAAGACGTCGTAGACATCATGCGGGTTGGCGTCCCAGCGGTCACTCTCGGCCTGGTAGCGACGCCACGTAGCTGGCATGTACTGGCCATAGCCCACCGCGCCGCTGCCATACGCATTCGGGATGTCGGCCCAACGTGATTCGGCGGTGATCAGGCAATCGATCTGGGCGGCATTCGCGTAGTGTGCGTACAGATAGTCGGCGGGCGAGTCGTCGGGACCGGGCGGCTCCGGCAACCCGTCGGTGGTGGCCACCTGCAGATTGGCGACGTCCGGCTCGTAGTCGAAGGTCTGGTCGTCGGCGTAAACCGTCCCGATCGAGATCCACACCAGAAAGACAACGGCCGTGAGCACGCCGCCGACCGTCCGACTAACCACGGCTGATGCAGCCCGGCGCAGCGCCTGTCAAGCGGTACTTCGTTTGTCGAGTGGTGCGAAAGGTGTGTCTGAGCGTACGTCCACGTCCCAAGATGCGTTCTCCACTAGTGGGTCTGCTCCGGTCAGATGGCTGGACCTGACCGGGCGTGATTGACCGAGTATCGGCGCAGCGGAACGACATGCGGGTGACGGGCGCCTTACCCGAACCTGACGGTTCCCTGACAGGCGTGCGGATCGGTTACGATGCGGAGGCTGCGTTCCCCCTGGAGCGCGGCGCTTCCGGCGCGGCCCGGGTTCGCCTGGGCCGCGTTTTGTTCTCGCTGTGCGCCGCCGCGGCGGTGTGATGGCGCTTACAGCGCCCGTGGCCATGATCGGCTATCTTGATGTCAGGTGAGCGATGCCGATCACTTCCGTGGCTCATCGACGCGCCGGTTCACGTAGCGATGGTTGAGTGCCTGACAGTGCCCTCGAGTCCGGAGCAACGTGTCGTTCGGCTAGCTATTCCGAGTGAATTGGGCTGGGAGCGTGTGGCGATGGATCTCGCGGCGAGCGTGGCGCAATCAATGGCATTCCCAAGCGAGCGGGTCGACGACATCCGCACCGCCGTCGCCGAAGCAACCCTCAATGCAATCGAGCACGGTAATGCCCTCGATCCTGACAAACCAGTCTTGATCGCCCTGACCTGGCGGCAGCATGAGCTCGAGATCTGCATCGAAGATCAAGCGCATACGCCGCTGCGCGTTCAGGCTGATGCGCCTGCCGCTGGCGCAGCCACGATCGAGGACCGGCTGAGCGGCCGAGCGCACAAGCGGGGCTGGGGTATCCAGCTGATTCGACTACTCACTGACTCCGTTGAGTTCGACTCGACTGATCAGAGTAATACCGTCCGGATGATCATTCGTCTGCCCAATCGCGATAGTCGACCAAGGCAAGACAGAATGCTCTCCTCAGGTCATCGGGAGTGAGGCGACATGCGAAGCCAAACACGCGCCACTCTGCGCGAAGCGCCACCGCTTACCATCATCGACCTGGAAGGTGAGGTAACCACCTTTTCCCAACAGCCGATCGAGGTGGCGTACGAGCAGGCTTCCCAGAATGGTGCCCACGACATCCTGCTCAATTTCAGCAATGTCGCGTATCTCAATAGCGCTGGCATCGCCGTCGTTATTGAGCTCTTGACCAAGGCACGGCAGCGCGACCAGTCGATCCTCGTCACCGGTCTGACCGACCACTACGTCAAAGTTTTCAGATACACGGGCCTGGAGCCTTATGTGCGTATTTGTGCTACCGAGGAACAGGCCAGGAGCGCCGTTGCACACGAGGTGGTCTCAGGCCGAGATCATCCGTAATGCATCTCTCGCTGGCCGTGGATCAGCATCCACGCCAACGTCTGTTCGAGCTCGAGACCCTGTACGAAATTGGTCGCGAATGCGCGTCGCTCGACTCGATCGAGGACATGCTTCGCGTCTTGTTGTCCATGGTCATGGGCACGTACGGGTCGGTACAGGGA
>CBJLVJ010000242.1:0-5330 GCA_966426465.1 uncultured bacterium
CCCTTCGGGGTTGGAATGGGGGCAGCGCGAGCCAAAGGCGAGGCGCCCACGCGCACGGCGAGGCGCCCACGCGCACGGCGAGGCGCCCATGCGCACGGCGAGGCGCCCATGCGCACGACGTGGGGCCCATGCGGAAGATCAGGGGCGGTGAGGGGTAGCGAGTGCTGAGTTACGTGGTGCGGCGGGTGCTGCTGGCGGTGTTCACCATCTGGGCCATTTCCATTCTGGCCTTCGTGATCATTCAGCTCCCGCCAGTGGACTTCATCGATACCTACATCACCGAGCGCATGAGCGCGGGCGGGGCGCAGATGTCGCCCGAGCAGATCCAGGCGCTGCGGGCGCAGTATGGCGCCGATCAACCGAAGCCGATCCAGTACCTGCGCTGGATGGGCCTGGCCCTGCACGGCGACTTCGGCTTCACGCTGGAGTACCAGCGCCCGGTGACAGACGTGATCGGCGACCGCCTGGCGCTGACCATGGTGGTCTCGCTTGCCGCGCTGCTGGTGACCTGGCTGGTGGCGCTACCGATCGGCATCTACTCGGCCGTGCGGCAATACTCCCCAGGCGACTACATCTTCACCCTCCTGGGCTTTCTGGGCCTGGCCATCCCCGGCTTCCTGCTGGGCCTGCTGGTGCTGTACTTCGGGTTCGCCGTGTTCAACGTCAACCTGAGCGGCCTGTTCTCGCCGCAGTACTCCGACGCGCCCTGGTCGATGGACAAAGTCCTGGACCTGCTCTGGCACCTGCCCATTCCAGCGCTGGTGCTTGGCACAGCCGGGATGGCCCAGGCCATCCGCATCATGCGCGCCAACCTGCTCGACGAAATCCGCAAACCGTACGTGGTCACCGCGCGGGCCAAGGGCCTGTCGGAAACGCGAGCGATCCTGCGCTACCCGGTGCGGGTGGCACTCAATCCGTTCGCCAGCACCATCGGCTATACCCTGCCGTACATCGTCTCGGGCAGCATCATCGTCTCGCTCGTGCTCGGCCTGCCGACCGTCGGACCGCTGCTGCTGAAGGCGCTCGTGGCGACCGACCTGTTCCTGGCCGGCGCCATCGTGCTGTTGTTGGGCGTGCTCACCGTGATCGGGACGTTCGTATCTGACCTGATCCTGATGTGGATCGATCCACGCATCCGCATGGAGCGTCGGTGAGCCTCGGCGCGGCGCCCAACCTGGCGGTCGAAACGGAGCTGGCGCCACACACCGGCCCCGATATCGCAGCGCTCGGCGCGGTGGCCGAGGAGCGTATCTCCGTCGCCACGCAGCGCCAGCTGATGTGGTGGCGGTTTCGAAAGCACCGCCTGGCGATGGTGGCGAGCGTCGTGGTCATCCTGTTCTACGTCGCGGTGGCCCTATCCGGCTTTCTGGCCTACGCCGACCCCGAAGCGTCGGAGGCGCAACGGGGGCTGATCGCGCCCCAGTCGATCCACTGGTTCGACGAGAACGGATTTCACCCACACGTCATCGGCCTGACCGGTAAGCGCGACCCACGGACGTTCAAGCGCGTCTACGAGCCAGACCCGAACAAGAGGCTGCCCGTGTCCCTGTTCGCGCGCGGATTCGAATACCGCTTGCTCGGCCTGATTCCCACAGATCGACACCTGATCGGGATCGACGGCGCTGCCGCCGAAGAGAACCTGTTCATCCTCGGCACCGACCAGGAAGGTCGCGACATGTGGTCGCGGCTCATGTACGGTACGCAGACGTCGTTGACGGTCGGCCTGCTGAGCGTCGTCCTCAGCCTGGTGCTCGGCGTGCTGCTGGGCGGTGTTTCCGGGTTCTACGGTGGCTGGATCGACACCGTCATCCAGCGCGCCATAGAGATCCTGCGCTCGGTACCCACCATCCCGTTGTGGATGGGACTGGCCGCCGCCATGCCGAAGGACTGGGACATCGTGAAGGTTTACTTCGCCATCACACTGATCATCTCGCTCATCGGCTGGACCGAGCTGGCACGCGTGGTGCGCGGCCGCTTCCTGTCGTTGCGCCAGGAGGACTTCGTGACCGCCGCGGAATTGGCGGGCTGCAGCAAGCGGCGCATCATCTTCGTCCATCTGGTGCCGCTGTTTCTGAGCCACATCATCGCCGCGACCACACTGGCACTACCCGCGATGGTCATCAGCGAAACCTCATTGAGTTTCCTGGGGCTGGGGCTTCGACCGCCGGCCATCTCGTGGGGAGTGCTGCTGCAGGAAGCGCAGAACGTCCAGACGGTAGCCATCTCGCCCTGGCTCCTGCTGCCGGCCGTGCCGGTGATCGTGGTCATCCTGGCATTCAATTTCCTGGGCGACGGCCTTCGCGATGCAGCCGACCCGTATGGCGTGTGATGGACGACGGCCAGACGCTGCTTTCGGTGCGCGACCTCAAGACGTACTTTTTCGCCGACGAGGGCGTGACCAGAGCAGTCGACGGAGCGAGCTTCGACGTCTGGCCTGGCAAGACGCTGGGCATCGTCGGCGAAAGCGGCTGCGGCAAAAGCGTGACCGCCCGATCGATCCTGCGCATCGTCGAGCGTCCGGGCCGCATCGTGGGTGGACAGGTTCTCTTCTCACGCGATGGCTCGCGCGTCGACCTGGCTGGACTGTCCGCCGATGGACACCCGATGCGGGAGATCCGCGGCGGAGAGATCTCGCTCGTCTTTCAGGAGCCGATGACCTCGTTCAGTCCGGTGCACACGATCGGCAGCCAGATCATGGAAGCGATCCAGCTGCATCGTCGGGTGTCGAAATCGGAGGCGCGGGCGCGGGCGGTCGAGCTGATGCGACTGGTCGGCGTGCCGCGCGCCGAAGCGCGTCTGGACGAGTACGCGTTTCAACTCAGCGGCGGACTTCGGCAGCGGGCAATGATCGCCATGGCGCTGGTAGCAGCGCCGCGGTTGCTGATCGCCGACGAGCCAACCACGGCGCTCGACGTGACGACGCAGGCGCAAATTCTCACCCTCCTGCGCGAGCTGCAGCAGCGCAACGGCATGGCCATCATGCTGATCACACACGATCTCGGGGTCATCGCCGAAATGGCTGACGAAGTGGTGGTGATGTACCTGGGCCGTGTCGTCGAACAAGGACCGGTGGACGACATCTTTCACAATCCAAAACATCCATACACCCAAGCGCTGCTGCGCTCGATTCCGAGCGTGCAAGCGGTGTCGCGCAGCCGCCTGACGACGATCAGCGGCTCAATCCCGCACCCGTTCAACCGGCCGGCCGGGTGTCCATTTCATCCGCGTTGTCCGGCGTTCATGCCGGGCACGTGCGATCAGGCCGAACCAGTGCTGGCGCCCGTGGGCGACCGCCAGAGCGTGAGCTGTTTTCTGTACGATCGGTCGGCTGTCAGCAGCCAGCTGCCAGCCCATAGCTGAACCGGCTGATGGCTTATGGCTGAGAGCTCGCCACTCCTGGAGGTCCGCCGCCTCAAGAAGTTCTTTCCCATCAAGCGCGGGCTGCTCCAGAAGACGGTTGGGCACGTGCGAGCGGTCGACGACGTGAGCTTCGACCTGCGCCAGGGTGAGACGCTGGCGCTGGTCGGCGAGAGTGGTTGTGGCAAAACGACGACCTCGCGCTGCATCCTGCGCGCGCTCGATCCGACCGGCGGCGAGATCCTGTTCCGCATGCAGGACGGCTCGCGCGTGGACGTGGCCAGCGTTCCGCGTGACCGGCTCCGTCCGCTGCGGCGCCAGATGCAGATGATCTTTCAGGATCCCTTTTCGTCGCTCAATCCGCGCATGACACTGCTGGACATTGTGGGCGAGCCGCTGCTGGTGAACGGAGTCACCAATCGTAACGAGAGAATCGACCGCGTGGCCGAGCTGTTGCGCCTGGTCGGTTTGCGCGCGGAGTATATGCGGCGCTACCCGCACGCGTTCTCGGGCGGCCAGCGCCAGCGCATCGGCATCGCCCGCGCCCTGGCGCTGCGACCTCGGCTGGTGGTGGCCGACGAACCGGTCTCAGCGCTCGACGTGTCGGTTCAGGCGCAGGTGCTGAATCTCCTGCTGGAGCTCCAGGATCGCTTCAACCTGACGTACCTGTTTGTCGCGCACGATCTGAGCGTTGTCAAACACATCAGCGACCGCGTGGCGGTGATGTACGTGGGGCAGATCGTCGAGATGGGCCCGGCAGCGGACGTCTTCGCGCGGCCGAGACATCCCTACACGTCCGCCCTGATGGGCTCGATCCCCGTGCCTGCTCCGCGACGGCGAGCCGAAAAGACGCCGCTCATGGGCGAAGTCGCCAACCCGGCCGCGCCGCCGAGTGGCTGCTACTTTCACCCGCGCTGTCCGTACGCGATCGAGGTGTGCAAGACCACCCCGCCGAAGTGGGAAGAGGTGGACACCGGCCGGATGGTGCGCTGTCACCGCGCACGCGAGCTGAACCTGGCCGGAATTGCCACCGCCTGACGCTTGCCGGTGTTGTCAGGTGCCTGTCATCCTGAGGCTGAGAACGATCCGCTGCTCCGACGCTCGAGACAGCTACCGATGAAGTACGCCTGAACGGCAGACAACAGGAGAACACCACCATGACCACCGAGCCAGCACTTGCCAGGCCAGGCGCCGACGCCGACGGAGCAACGACGCCGCTTGCCCCGACCGCCGGCGACTTCTACCACATCCGTTCAGTGCTGCCGGTCGAGGACCAGGCGGTGCTCGCGCGCGCAGGCGCGTTCATGCAAGAGCAGGTCGCGCCGATCATCGAGGACTACTGGGCGCGCGCGGAGTTTCCGTTTCAAATCATCCCGGGCCTGCGCGCGCTCAACGTGGCCGGGCTGCCATACACCGGCTATGGCTGTCCGGGCCGGAGCACGGTGCTGGACGGACTGCTGGCGATGGAGATCGCGCGCGTGGACTGCTCCGTGGCGACCTTCCTGGGCGTCCACAGCGGCCTGGCTATGGGCTCCATCTACCTGTGTGGCTCCGACGAGCAGAAGCAGCACTGGCTGCCCTCGATGGCGCGCATGGAGAAGCTTGGCGCCTTCGGCCTGACCGAGCCGGAGGTCGGCTCGGGCGCCGCCGGCGGTCTGACCACCACCGCTCGCCGTGAGGGCGACGAGTGGATCCTGAACGGCCAGAAAAAGTGGATAGGCAACGCCACGTTTGCCGACGTGACGGTGATCTGGGCGCGCGACGTGGCTGACAACCAGGTCAAGGGCTTTCTGGTGGAGAAAGATACGCCCGGCTTCCGGGCCGAGAAGATGGAAGGCAAGATCGCGCTGCGCGTCGTCCCGAACGCGCTCATCACGCTCCAGGACTGCCACGTGTCGGAAGGCAACCGACTGCAGCGCGCGCGCTCGTTCCGGGACACGGCGGCCGTGTTGCGCATGACCCGGGCAGGCGTT
>CBJLVJ010000243.1:0-5326 GCA_966426465.1 uncultured bacterium
TGAACGTATAGGTCGTGGTGACCTCGACGAAGCCACCCGGGCTTGGCTGGCTGAGCGTGCAGGTCATGGTCGGCAGCGCGCACGCGACGGGCGTTGGTGCTGGTGAGCATGTCGCGCCGGTGTCCTTCGCTTTGGCACATGAGCGGTCGCCGACGATTACCGACACCTGGTCCGTGACGCCGTTAGTGGTGCCGTAATGGCCGTCAGCCACGATGGCGGTGTTCTTGAATGCGGTGATCGCCGAACTGCTGCTCCAGCCGGTGCTGACCGCCGCGGTGCGCGCCATCTCGCGCGTCGCGTTCGACAGTGAAATGTACGTGAACAGCAGGCGCGAAAAGTCGATCACGGCGAACAGGAGCAGCAAGAACAGGGGCACGACGATCGCGAACTCGACCAGCGATTGGGCTGGGCGGCGCGTTTTCACAGGAGCACCATCGCCGATTGACCTTGCACATTGATTTGAGGGAGTGTCAGTCCGAAGATGCCGGTGGATACGCCCGGCAGGAGCGCCACGGGTCCAGCCGCCGTTAGTGTGACCTGCACGCCTCCGGTGCTGCTTCGCGCCGTAGCCCAGTGTGTGTCAGCCCTGGCCAGAGCAAGGCTGGTGTACGTTGCTCCGTTCACCACCACCTGCATGCTGAGCGTGAAGCCATTGCACGTCTGGGGTGGCACGGCGGCTGGCGTGCAACCGGTGAGAGCAGGGTTCGAAGAGGCGATCAGACGGCCCAGGACGGCCTGATCGGTGACATTAGGCTGACCGTTCGAAACGTCGTCGGCGGCGTTGCTCGCCAACCGGGCGGCCTGCCGCGTGCCCTCCTGGACCGCGACGCCGAAGACGAAGGCGCGGCCCAGGTCGATCAGGCCGAGCGTCATCAGCAGCATCACCGGCAGGACGATCGCGAACTCCACCAACGCTTGCGCCTGGTGAACGTTGGCCCCTGCTCGGGAGAATCTGGTGAAGATGGACACGCGGGCGGAGTCTAGTGAACCGCCCGATGAATTCAACCCGAAACGGGGGAGTACGTTAGTCCTGTTCCTCGCGCCCAGTGGTCAAGCGGGCGTGTCACGCGGTTTCGGCGCGGAAGACGGAGAACTTCTCGGTGGGCGCGGCGCTCACGCCCTGGAGCCCGGCGGTGTGGACCATCACGAAGCTGGGCGACCACAGGAAGATCCACGGCGCGTCGTCCCACACGATGCGCTGCGCCTCGGCGTACTGCTCCTGGCGGCGCTGGTCGTCCCGCTCGCGGGCCGCCTCCGAAACCAGCAGCTCAACCTTCGGATTCCAGTAGTGGCTGGTCGCCAGGCCCGCCGGTGGCCACTGCGACCTGACAAACTGGCCCATCTGCTGCGAGGCGTCCAGCAAGGCCGGCGCCCAGTTGAACAGGTGCATATGAGCCGTACCGCGATCCTCCGGCACGTTGATGGCCGCGACGAACGACGCCCAGTCGGAACCCACCAGGTCGGTATCCACGCCGATGTCGTGCAGGTTGCCCGCCACGGCCTGGGCCAGCTGGGCCGCGAGCGCTTCCTGCAACGAGCGTCCCGTGGGGTGCATGAAGCGCAGCTGCAGGTGCGGTGTGCCTCCTTCGAGCAGGAGCTGCCTGGCACGGCCAGGGTCGTAGCCGTAGCCGCCAATGCGTGTGTAGCCGACCAGTGACGGAGCCATCGGCGCATCCAGCGGGCTGGCCGCGCCGAACAGGACGTTGCGGATGATGCCGTCGCGATCGACGGCGAAATTCAGCGCCTGACGCACCTTCTTGATCGTCAGCGGCGTGCCGCCCGGCAGCGTCAGGTCGAACGCGACGAACATCGAGCGCGCGGTCGGCGTCTGCACCAGCTTCAGGCTCGGATTCTTCTGCAGGGCGGGCAGGTCGGCCAGTGGTGGCTGAATCAGCAGGTCGACCTGGTTGGCCAGCAGCAAGCTCTCGCGCGTTGCCACCTCGGGCACGATACGGAACTGGATCAGTGGGTAGCTCGGGCGCTTGCCCCAGTAACGATCGAAGCGCTCCACGACCACGCTCTCACCCTTGCGACGCTCCTTGAAGCGGTACGGGCCCGTGCCTACCGGCTCGTCGTTGAAGCTGTCGGGGAACACGCGCGCGTGCTGCGGCGACACGATCGCCAGCTCGGTTGCTGCCAGCTTTTGCAGAAACAGGCGCGACGGGTCCTTGAGGGTGATCCGAAAGGTCAGCGGATCGACGGGCGCGATGCTCTCGACCAGGTTCGCATCGAACGGTGTCCGCAGCGAGACACGCAATTGTGGGTTGAGGAAGCGCTTCAGCGAGAGTGTCGCCGCTTCGGCGTTCAGCATCGTCCCGTCGTGGAACTCGACATCCTGGCGGAGCTCGAACGTGAAGCTCTTTCCGTCGGGCGACTGGCTGAATTTGCGCGCGAGGCCCGGGCCGATGATGCCATCGGGCTGCAGGCGCACCAGCGTTTCGGCAACGTGGTCGACGATGCTCGAGGTGGTCGGGTTCGTCTGACCGGCCGGATCGAGCGTGTCTGGATCCACGTCGATGGCCACGCGTACACCAGGCGTGACGCTGACCGCCGTCGGCGCCACAGTCGGCGGCGGCGGTAAGGGCGTCGGCGGCGCCTCAGGTGTCGGCGGTACGGCCGCCTGGCAAGCCGCCCCGAGCGAGGCGAAACCCGCGACCGCGAGCAAGCGCAACACCTCGCGCCGCCTCATCATCGCCATTGTAGACTTCGACAACCCAAATGCCCTCGCGTACGTTGTTCGAGAAGATCTGGGACGCCCACGTCGTTCGGGACGTGCCCGGCGAACCCACCCTGCTGTACATCGATCTCCACCTGGTTCACGAAGTCACCTCGCCCCAGGCCTTCGAAGGCTTGCGGCTGACTGGCCGCAGGGTGCGGCGCCCCGACCTGACCATCGCCACGATGGACCACAACACGCCGACGTGGCCGCTCAGCCAGCCCGTTACCGACCCGATCGCCAAAGAGCAGCTCGATGCTCTCGAGCGCAACTGCAAGGAGTTCGGCATCCGGCTGGAGGGCCGCTTCAGCCCGTTGCAAGGCATCGTCCACGTCATCGGGCCTGAGCTGGGCCTGACGCAACCAGGCATGACCATCGTGTGCGGCGACAGTCATACGAGTACGCACGGCGCCTTCGGCGCGCTCGCGTTCGGGATCGGCACGAGTGAAGTCGAACATGTCCTGGCTACGCAGACGATGCCCCAACGCAAGCCGAAGGCCATGGAAGTGCGCGTGGAGGGCGAGCTGCCAGTTGGCGTAGCTGCCAAGGACATCGTGCTGGGCATCATCGGCCGCATCGGCATTGGCGGCGGCGTCGGGCACGTCATCGAGTACACCGGCAGCGCGATCAGGGGCCTGTCCATGGAAGGTCGCATGACGGTGTGCAACATGAGCATCGAAGGCGGCGCTCGCGCGGGCATGATCGCCCCGGACGACACGACCTTCGCCTACGTCGAGGGCCGACCCCATGCGCCAAAGGGGGCCGCCTGGGAGCAGGCGCTGGATGCCTGGCGCAGCCTGCGCACGGATCCTGGCGCCACCTACGACCGCACGGTGACGATCGACGCGAGCCGTCTGGTGCCGCACGTGACGTGGGGCACCAACCCGGGCATGGTCGCTCCCGTAGATGGCCGCGTGCCCGACCCGTCCAGCGCTCCTTCGGACGACGATCGCCGCTCGCTCGAGCAGGCCTTGCGCTACATGGACCTGAAGCCGCTCACGCCGATCCAGGACATCCAGCTCGACCGGGTGTTCATCGGCTCGTGCACCAATGCACGGCTGGAAGACCTGCGCGCGGCCGCGGCCGTGGTCAGAGGCAAACACGTGCATCCGCGCGTGCGGGCGATGGTCGTGCCTGGTTCGCACCAGGTCAAGGTGGCGGCCGAGGAGGAAGGGCTGGATCGCGTCTTTACCGAGGCTGGCTTCGAGTGGCGTGAAGCCGGCTGCAGTATGTGCCTGGGCATGAACCCCGACATCTTGCAGCCCGGCGAGCGCTGCGCCAGCACGTCGAATCGCAATTTCGAGGGACGCCAGGGCAAGGGCGGCCGCACCCACCTGGTGAGCCCGCCGATGGCCGCCGCCGCCGCCCTGGCCGGGCACTTCGTCGATATCCGCGAGTGGGATCGGAACTGAAGCGATGGAGCCCTTCACCCGCCACACCGGCCTGGTCGCCCCGCTCGACCGTGTCGACGTCGACACCGACCAGATCATCCCCAAGCAGTTCCTGAAAAGCATCGCGCGGACCGGCTTCGACGCCGGGCTGTTCTTCGATTGGCGGTTCCAACCGGACGGATCGCCGAACCCCGACTTCGTGTTGAACAAGCCCGAGTACCAGGGTGCCAGCGTGCTCGTCAGTGGCCGCAACTTCGGCTCGGGGTCATCGCGCGAACACGCCCCGTGGGCGCTGCAGCAGTTCGGTTTTCGGGCGGTCATCGCACCCAGCTTCGCAGACATCTTCCGCAACAACTGCTACCAGAACGGACTGCTGCCGGTGGCGCTGCCGGAGGCGATCGTTCGGCAGCTGTTGGATCGCGCGACGAGCAAGCCCGGGTACAGCGTCTCGATCGACCTGGAGCATCAGACTGTGGCCGACGAGCGCGACACGCTTGCCTCGTTCGACATCGATCCGGCCGTGAAGCATCGTCTGCTGAACGGCCTGGACGGCATCGGACTGACCCTGCAGCACGCAGACGACATCGCCTCGTTCGAGCAACGCCGGCCGGCTTTTCTCCCCCGAACGGAGGCCGTTCCAGCGTGAAGCGGTTGTTCGTCCTGCTCGTCGCCCTCGGCGGAGCAGCGTTCTGGTGGCGGAGGCGCTCGTCTGGCACTGGCGCCGCGGCGTGGTCCGCAGCACCGGCGCCGCAGGCTCCATCCGAACCGCCCAGACTGGGCGGAGAGGTGGACGCAGAGCTGCTGGCGATTCTCGCCTGTCCGCTCGACAAGCAGCCCGTCACACGCCAGGGAAACTACCTGGTCTGCCAGGAGTGCCAGCGGCACTACCCGATCCGTGACGGAATTCCGGTGATGTTGATCGACGAAGCGCTCACGCCCGAGCAGGCCGCCGCCGCTCCCGCCTGACCAGCGACGACGGTACGCATCGGCTAGCCGTCTGGGACGAAGGTACTCGGGAAGCCGCCGTCGACGTGATTATGCTGTGCGCGAAGTGCGGACATTTCCCGGCACCTGCTGCGCCGCGCCGACACTTACTTCGTCAAAAGTGGGTCTCTGACATGATGCATCGTGAATCAGCGCAAGGTCTGGTTGAGTACGGACTGATCATCGCGCTCGTCGCCGTTATCGCCATCGCTGGACTGATCATCTTTGGCCCAGC